>JBAQRB010000227.1:0-2017 GCA_049295655.1 Rhodocyclaceae bacterium | reverse complement strand
GTGATGGTCGGGTGTTTGGCGACTCCAACTTATCACGCGTCGATTCAGCCTGCTTTATCAATTACATCAGTGGGTTGAGGCTTAAGTAAGTGCCATTCGAATCAGGCCCCGGTCTTCAGCGCGGCGGCCAGTTCGTCGTGCAGCCGGTGGCGGTCGAGAGCGGGGCGCGTCGGCGTCTTGACCCGTTGCGCCGTGCCCCACACCGGATGCGGGAAGTGGCGATCGTTTTCCCAGCGCGGAATGACGTGCCAGTGAACGTGCGGCGTCATGTTGCCAAAACTCGCCAGGTTGATCTTGTCGGGCTGGGTCAGGCGGCGTAGCGCCGCCTCGACGGCGAATACGACGCGCATCAGCTGCTGCCGTTCGCTGTCCGGCAGGTCGGTCATTTCGCGCTCGTGGCGGTTCAGAATGACGCGGCAGAAGCCTGGGTAATCCGGCTCGGCGACGCTCACCACCCGGCACAGCGCATCCTCCCAGATCAACTCGCCGCCGGGCGAGCCGCAAAGTTCGCAGTGCATGTTGTCGATTGCCGCCATCTTCAGTCCTTTGTTCGCGGGCCGCGGTCAGAGCAGGACGCGCTCGATGCCGCCGTTGTTGGCTTTCTGTACGTATTTTTCCATCCAGTCCGTGCCGAGCAGGTACTTGGCCATCTCGACGACGATGTAGTCGGCCTGCGTGCCGCCGTCGTCGTTGTAGCGCGACAGTCCCTGCAGGCACGACGGACACGAGGTGAGTACCTTCAGCTCGCCCTTGAAGCCGTCGGCGCGCAGCTTGTCGGCGCCCTTTTCGATTTCTTCCTGCTTGCGGAAGCGCACCTGCGTCGATACGTCTGGGCGCGTCACCGCCAGCGTGCCGGATTCGCCGCAGCAGCGGTCGGAGAGATCGACCGGCTGGCCCATCAGCTCATTGACCACCTTGATCCCCGACATCGTCTTCATCGGCTTGTGGCAGGGCTCGTGGTACATGTAGCGCGTACCGGCGACGCCCTCGAGCTTGATTCCTTTCTCGAGCAGGTACTCGTGGATGTCGAGCAGGCGGCAACCGGGGAAGATCTTGTCGAATTCGTATTTCAGCAGCTGATCCATGCACGTGCCGCACGAGACGATTACCGTCTTGATGTCGAGGTAATTCAGCGTGTTGGCGACACGATGGAAGAGGACGCGGTTGTCTGTCGTGATCTTCTGTCCGAGCGCGGCCTCGCCGGCCGCCGTCTGCGGATAGCCGCAGCACAGATAGCCGGGCGGCAGAACGGTCTGCGTGCCGATCTCGTAGAGCATCGCCTGCGTCGCCAGGCCGACCTGCGAAAAGAGACGCTCCGAGCCGCAGCCGGGGAAGTAGAAGACGGCGTCCGACTCGTCATTGACCTTGGCCGGGTCGCGGATCACCGGCACGACCTTGTCGTCCTCGATGTCGAGCAGCGCGCGCGAGGTGCGCTTGGGCAGTCCGCCGGGCATCGGCTTGTTGATGAAGTGGATGATCTGCGACTTGATCGTCGGTGCGCCGAGCGTCGCCGGCGGCTGCTTGACCTGGCCCTGGATCAGGCCGAAGGATTTGGCGACCTTGTAGGCCAGGCGCTGGCCGGCGTAGCCCCACTCGATCATCACCTTGCGCACGAGCTTGATCGTCGCCGGGTCCTTCATGGTCAGGAAGGCCATCGCCGCAGCCTTGGCCGGGACGAATTTCTTCTTGCCCTGCTCGCGCAGGAAGTTGCGCATGGCGATCGTCACGTCGCCGAAGTCGATGTCGACCGGGCATGGCGTCACGCACTTGTGGCAGACCGTGCAGTGGTCTGCGACGTCGTTGAACTCGTCGAAATGCATCAGCGAGATGCCGCGCCGCGTCTGCTCCTCGTAGAGGAAGGCCTCGATCAACAGCGAGGTGGCGAGTATCTTGTTGCGCGGCGAGTAGAGCAGGTTGGCGCGCGGGACGTGCGTCGAGCAGACCGGCTTGCACTTGCCGCAGCGCAGGCAGTCCTTGATCATGCCCGAGATTTTGCCGACCTCGGACTGCTCCATGA
>JBAQRB010000226.1:0-16252 GCA_049295655.1 Rhodocyclaceae bacterium | reverse complement strand
CGCTCGCGGCGCGGCGCGCCACATCGACGGCGGTTTCGCCGTCGCGGGCGAGGCGGGCGTCGGGCGTCGGCACCGTCGCGGCGGGGCGGATCAGCGGCGCGTAGGCGTCGCGGAAAATCGCCACGTCGGTGACCGCCAGCGCACCGACCGTTTCGCCGTGGTAGCTGCCTTCGAGGCAGAGAAATTCCTGCTTTTCGCCGCGGCCGAGATTGCGCCACGAGTGGAAGGACATTTTGAGCGCGATCTCGGTCGCCGACGCGCCGTCGGACGCGTAGAAGCAATGGCCCAGTTTTTCGCCCGCTCCGCCGCCGGTCAGCGCCGAGAGGCGCTCCGAGAGTTCGACGACCGGCCGGTGCGTGAAGCCGGCGAGGATGACGTGCTCGAGCGTTTCGAGCTGTTCGCGCAGCGCGGCGTTGATGCGCGGGTTGCAGTGGCCGAACAGGTTGACCCACCACGAGCTGACGCCGTCGAGGTAGCGCCGCCCGTCGAAGTCGTGCAGCCAGACGCCCTTGCCGCTGGCGATCGGGATCAGCGGCAGGGCGTTGCTGCCCGCCGCATGCTGCTTCATTTGTGTGCACGGGTGCCAGACGGCGTCAAGGCTGCGCTGCAGCAGATCGGTATTGCGCATGCGGGCGGGGTTCAGAGCGCGTTCAGTGCAGCGTCTGCGACGGCGTGTTGTTCTGCTCGGGCATTTCGGCGTGCACCGCGTCGCCCTCGATGTTCGGGTAGAGCGGGGCGCCGCAGTCGTCGCAGAATTCGAAGGGGAATTGCTGGTCGAGCGAAACGATGTCCTTGACGCCCGTATCGCGCAGCACGGCTTCGATTTCGCTGGCGATGTCGGTCGTTTCGTCCTCGGCGCCGAGCAGCGGCCAGACGACGCCGTGGTAGGTCGCCTCGCTGTCGCGCGGGCCGAAACCGATGCGGAATTCCTCCAGGCGCTGGTCGTGGAAGCCGCCGATCACCGCGCGCAAGCCTTCGGCCGGCTGGCCGAGCGTCGTTTGCAGGAAGGCCACCGAGGCGCGCAGCGAATAGGGGCGCGATGCGGTATCGGCCGAGCGGCAGGCCGCATGGTAGGAATCGGCGAGCAGCGGCTGGAAGGCGCAGCCGGTGAGCAGCGGCTCGAAGCTCGGGCCGCCCTGCTTGACCCATTCCTTGAGCGCCGTTTCGCGCGTGCTGTCCGCTTCGTTCCAGCGGAAGAGCGGTGCGCCGCGCGGCACGGCGATGGCGCCGACGACGTAGCGCGTGTCGGAGAGGAAACGGTTGGTTTCCGGCATCGTCGCGACGTCGCACTTCAGTTCCTGGTTGCCGAGCGCGGCGGCGCCGAGTTCGCGCATCAGCTGCCAGGTCTCGACGAAGGTACGCGGCAGCTGGTCGGGGCTGTACAGGTAGTCGGCCAGCGCGATGCGCGCGCCGTCGGCGAAAACATGCGCGCCGAGCTGGACCTTGAGCGTCTGCAGCGTGCTCTTCGGGATCGCCCCGGCCGGGATCGAAAAACGCGACCAGGCGAGCAGCGGCACGTTGAACAGCAGGATGTCGAAATCCTGCCCCTGCTGCGTCAGCACGCTGGCTTCGGCGCGCGCTTCGACCATGTCGGCGAGGTCGTCGTGCGCGGCGGGGTGCGTATCGAACAAACGGTCGAGCGCGGCGTTGAGGTCGTCCTCGGCGTTGTTCTGCAGCAGCTTGTCGACGAGTTCGGCAAGGCGGCTTTCCCAGAAGGCGTCCTCGAGCTTGCCGCCGGATTCGGCGAGGCCGGTGGCCAGGCGGCCGAGTTCGGTGGCGTCGGTCGAGATGCGCTTGCGGGAGGAGAAGCGGGAGCGTTTCATGGTTTGGGGCCTGAGGGCGAATCGACTGGCTATTGTACCAAGGCTGCGCGCCCGGCGTCGCATGGGCGCTACATTGCGACCGACCTATTTTTGCTATGATTCGGCCTCTTGAAATCAGCCTGTCAGGAACAAGGTAGCCCATGAGCGATTTTCCCAAATGCCCCGCATGCAGTTCCGAATACACCTACGAAGAAGGCGCGATGTACGTCTGCCCCGAATGCGCGCATGAATGGTCGAAGGACGCGGTCGTCGACAGCGGCGATCAGAAGCCCGTCGTCAAGGATGCGCACGGCAATGTGCTGCAGGATGGCGACGCGGTGACGGTGATCAAGGACCTGAAGGTGAAAGGCTCGTCGCTGGTCGTCAAGGTCGGCACCAAGGTCAAGAACATCCGCCTGATCGAAGGCGATCACGACATCGACTGCAAGATCGACGGCATCGGCGCCATGCAGCTGAAGTCCGAGTTCGTCAAGAAGGCGTAGGCGCTTACTGCCGTCAGCCCTTTTTCGGCGGCAGGAAGAAATCCCTTGGCTGGTGCAGCAGATGGTTCAGGAGCGAGCCGGCGATCAGCCGCCACGGCGCTTCCGGGATCTGTCGCGCGCGCAGCGCGACGTTGAGGGCGAGGGTGAAGCTGACGGCGAGGTTGATCAGGCCGATGGCGGCGACGCCCAGCGCCGCCCAGGCGAAGAGCCCGACGTCGGGTGCGAAATCGAGTCCGACGAAGGCGATGCCGAGAAAGGCCGAAGCGAAGGCGACGTGGCGGATGTCGAGCGGCAGGCCGAACAGCACGCCGAAGATCGTCACGCCGCCGAGCAGGAAGCCGAAGAACAGGTTGCCGGCGAGCGATCCGAGGTTGTCGCCGATATAGCTTGAAACGCGCCGCATGCGCCGTTCGCCGAACAGGCGCTTCGGCCAGCCGAGTTGCAGGATGCGCTCGGGGATGCGGTTGTACGCGGCGTAGTTGTCGTAGTAGCCGCTGATCAGGCCGGCGAGGAACAGGCAGACGCCGGCGATGGCTGCGTAGAACAGCGCGCCGCTGTCAATCGGGCTTTGATCGACGAACAGGTGGGCGGCCTTCTCCGGGCTGACGAAATGCTCGCCGCCGATGCTGAAGATCGCGAAGGCGATCAGTCCGGCGAGCGGGATGGCGATGCAGATGTTGCCGAGAATGGCGATCAGCTGGCTGCGCACGGTGCGCGCCATCAGGCAGGTCAGGTTCTCAATGTTGCGCAGCTTGCCGCCGGCTTCGCCGATGCTGGCGGCGATCGCGTTGGCGGTCATCGCCGGCTGCTTGGTGGCGACCGTGCCGTGCAGGATGTGGATCAGGCAGAAGCCCAGCCCGTAGTTCAGGCAGAAGGCGATGGCGCCGGTCAGCGGCGGCATCTCGGCCTTGCCGAGCAGGATCTTCAGGCAGGCCATGCAGGCGATGATGACGCCGCCGATCATCGCCGAGCGCGCCATCGACCAGTATTCCTCGCGGGTTTCGGTGATGTAGTGGTCGCCGTGCTGGCCGGCATTGTCGGTGACGCGCAGCGCGATCAGTTCGACGTTCTGCCGCCAGTGCTGCTGCAGGTTGTTGCGCTGGCATTCGTCGCGCACGAGATGGCTGAACAGGCGAACGATGGCCGGGTAAGCCGTCGGCCCGTCGGGGTCGTCCTGCAGGTCGGCGAGCAGGTCGAGCAACTGCTCGCTGCGCCGGAGCAGTTGCTGCAGGCGCTGCAGATGGTAGGTCAGACGGATGCTCGTCCCGTCGCGGGCCGCGTGCTTGCGTACCCGTTCGATGACTTCGCGGCACTGGTCGTGCAGCACGCGCAGGTGTTTCTCGTCGATGTTCTGCGCTGCCGGCTGGCGCCAGCTGGCCGGGTAGGCGTCGATGTAGGCGATCAGTTCGTGGTTCTGCGTGACGAAGGGCGACTCGTAGGTTTCCAGCGATGGCTCGAGGCGCAGCAGTTCCGGCTCCATGCCGAAGGCGGCGATCCAGTACGAAATCACGCGCAGCGAACGGAGAATCTCGGCAATCGCATGCGGCAGGGCCGGGGCGTCCGGGGTGACCAGGACTTCGTCGAAACGCAGCGCTTCGATCAGCTGCTGCCAGGCCGCTTCGCCGATACCGATCACCCAGTGCCTGTCGCCCGGCTTGTGGAATGCCTTGCGCAGAACGGTGCGCAGCAGGTCTGGGTCGAGCACGTCGGGCAGCAGCGTGTGACCGATGCGGCGGAAGGTTTCGGCGACAAAGCCGGTATTCGGCAGAATGCCGGTCGCGGTATAGAGCTCGCTGTGGCGGTAGCTCTGGTTCAGGGTCAGCAGCGCCTGGCGCAGGCCGGCGCGCAGCTCGGGCTGCGTATTGAGGATGTGGCAGAGCGCCTGCAGGCTGCGTCGGGCAGACTCGAAATCGTTGGCGCGGTAGGGCCGGATTTCATCGATCAACTGCGTGAGCAGCGCGCCCAGGTCGCACTTCGGATTGGCCTCGAGGGCGGCAAAGCGGGCGAGCAGTCGTTCCATGTTTTTTTGGACTCAGGGTGCGCCAGCGGGTTTGCCGGACGTTTCGGGGGATCGCTTACAATCGCTACAAACTACTTCAATTCCAACGGCAGATCATGATCATTGTTCTTTCCCCCGCCAAATCGCTTGATTTCACGACCCCAGCGAGCGTTGCGGAATATTCGCAGCCCGGCTTCCTGGCAGACTCGCAGGAACTGATAGTGCAGTTGCGTACGCTGTCGCCGGTCGAGGTCGGCCGCCTGATGAATATCAGCGATCAACTCGCGGTGCTTAACGCGACACGCTATGCCGATTGGACCCTGCCGTTTTCGGCGGGGAACGCGAAGCAGGCGCTGCTGGCTTTCAATGGCGATGTGTATGAAGGGCTTGATGCGGCTTCGCTGGGTGCCGCCGACCTCGAGTTCGCGCAGGCGCATTTGCGCATTCTTTCAGGCCTCTACGGCGTACTGCGCCCACTCGACCTGATGCAGCCCTACCGGCTGGAAATGGGCACCCGGCTGGCCAACGCGCGCGGCAAGGATCTTTATGCCTTCTGGGGCGAGCGGATTACCGATGCCCTCAATAGCGCGCTACGCGACAGCACTGCGACGGCGCTGGTCAATCTCGCTTCGGAAGAGTACTTCAAATCGGTGCAGCCGAAAAAGCTGGCCGTTCCGGTCGTCCAGCCGGTATTCGAGGACTGGAGCGCCGGAAAGTTCAAGGTCGTCAGCTTCTACGCCAAGCGCGCGCGCGGGCTGATGGCGCGCTTTGCCGTGCTGCAACGGCTGACTTCGCCCGAGGGACTCAAGCAGTTCTCCAGCGCGGGCTACGCCTACGACGCGGGGGCGTCGGACACAAAACATTGGGTCTTTCGGCGCCGCCTCGCGTCGTGATGCGGTGTCTTCAGGCGTCGGTCGCCAGTTCGAGCAGGCCGAGCGCGGCTTCGGCGGTGACGATCGCGTACGGCGGCGGCCGGTGGCGGTGCCGGGCGAGCCTGAGCAGCAGCTTGTCGCGCGTGATCAGCAGGTCGGCCCGGCAGCGTGCGCCGAGGATCAGGAACTTCTGGTCGTCGGCGTCGCGACAGCGCGGCAGCCGATAGTCTTCCTCGGCGCCGTCTTCCCGGTCGCAGACGCCGACCAATTCCCGGTAGTTTTCCATCAGGCCACGGCGCGCCGCGGCGTTGAGGCCGAATTCCGGGTAGCCGGTGACGCGTTCGAGTTCGGCGAGGCAGTCGCTGTCGGTGAAGCAGCGCAGTTGTCCGGCAGTTATCGCCGCCTGCAGCGGCTGGGTATGCCGGTTGTTGAAGTGCAGCATGTCCATCACGATATTGGTGTCGAGGACGAGGCGGGTTGGCGTGGGCATGGTTTCAGTCAAGGTCGGGGCTTTCGGCGGTTGGCGACAGGCCTGCGCTGCAAAGCGCGCATTGTAATGCCTTCATTTGTGCAACCCGGGCCAAATCCCGGTTGCGCGATAATCCCTATAATGGTGGTTTGCTGCTTGCCAAGGCTCGGGAAATACAATCATGGACCGTAACGCACCCCTGCAAGCCCGGTTTTCCGGGGATGGCTCGAACGTGTGGGGCCGCTAGGATGCCTGCGCATACCGCAGCGATCCGCCTGCGCGAGGAAGAGGTCGAGTTCGTCGCCATTCGCGCGCAGGGCGCCGGCGGGCAGAACGTCAACAAGGTGTCGAACGCCATCCATCTGCGTTTCGACATCGCCGCGTCGTCGCTGCCCGATCAACTCAAGGAGCGGCTGCTTGTGCTGCGCGATCAGCGCATCAGTTCGGACGGCGTGGTGGTGATCAAGGCGCAGCAGCATCGCAGCCTGGAGCGCAACAAGGACGATGCGCTGGTGCGCCTGCGCGAACTGATCGCGCAGGCGGCGTTCATCCCGGAGCCCCGGCGGCCGACCAAGCCGACGCGCAATTCGCAGAAACGGCGCGTCGAGAGCAAGGTCCGGCGCGGCCTGGTCAAGGTGTTGCGTGGGCGGGTCAGCGATTGATCGTTGCTGCCGGGCTGGCTATCGATCCTTGCCGAGGTAGTCGACGAGCATGCCGCTGACCTGGCGCAGTCGCTGGCTCATCAGTTTGTTCAGGCGGGTCAGGAACTTGATGCCGAGGCCCGGATTGTTGGCCAGCAGGCGTTCAAACTGCGCCTTGGGTAAAACGGCAATGACGCAATCGGTCTTTGCCGTGCAACTGGCCGAGCGCCGTTCGCCGTCGACCACCGCCATTTCGCCGAACGTGCGCCCGCAGGGGATGACGGCAACCCGCTGTTGCTCGCCCTGGCCGTCTTCCTTGTAGACTTCGATTTCGCCGGACATCAGCAGCGCCATCGCGTCGCCCGGCTCGCCTTCCTGAAAAATTACCGTCCCCGCGCTGGCGCCGTAGCCGGCCATGTAGGTGCTCAGCGTCTCCAGCTCCTTCCAGGCGAAGTCCGAAGCCATCGGCGAGGTCATCAATGCTTCACAGATTTCCTGCTGAAACGCCTTTGTTGCGCCAAGAGGTTCGAGATTGCCGGTGCGCATGGCGGTTTTTCCGTGGTCGAAGAGGGCAGTCCGGCATTCTACCTGCGGTGTACCGGCGCATGAACGGTGCGCTGCCTTAAAAAGAAAGGGCGTCGGCGCGATTTCCCGGGAGCTTGATCGTAAATACGGCGCCCTGGGGTACGTTGTCGACGACAAACGAGATGCCGCCGTGCGCACGGGCGACGGAATGGACGATGGACAGTCCGAGGCCATCGCTCTGGCTGCCCTTGGTGCTGTAAAAACGCTGGAAGATCTTTTCCTTTTCGCTGTCGGCAATGCCCGGACCCTGGTCGTAGACCCTGATTTCCAGCGTGTGCTCTGTGCTCTCGCCACTTTCCGTCAATGAAATCCGCAGCGGCTGGTCGGCGCCGGCGTGGTAGCGCAACGCGTTGTCGATCAGGTTATGCAGGGCAATGCCGAGCAGGGCGGTATCCGCGTTGAGGATGACCGGGTAGTCCGGCAGTTCCAGCTGCAAGGCGTTCTCGGCCGGATATTTGTTGCTCACTTCGCGCACCAGCTGGCAGAGGTCGGCTGCCTGTTTTTTCGGCTTGAGGGCGAGTTCCTGCAGACGGTCGTGCGAGATCAGGTTGTTGGCCAGCTTGTTCAGGCGCAGGCTGGCCTGGCCGATGTTTCCCAGGCGCTGGGCAACCTCGGGCGGGATGCGGTCCTTGAGAATGGCGAGGGAGTCGAGCGAGGCCTTGATCATCGCTGCCGGGGTGCGGAATTCGTGCGAAGCGACTGAAAGCAGTTGCCGTTGCTCGGCCTCGGCGTGCTCGAGTTCCTTGATCGTCAAAAAAAGCCGGTTCTCGATGCGCTTGCGCTTGGAGATGTCGCGCGTGACGCCGTGGATTTCAATCGTGCCGCTCTGCGCATCGAGCAGGTAGCGGGAGACGATCTCGGTCCAGACGCGGCTGCCGTCCTTTCGCGTCTGTTCCAGTTCGTCGATGAAGGCGTTGTCGAGCGGCAATACGCCATCCCTCGCGTCCGCCGTGCGTTGTGCCATCAGTGCGTGAAATTTCTTCCGACCGACGGCGTCGACCGGCGAATCCACGGGTTCGGCAATGATCTCGTCTGGGGTGTAGCCGCGCAGTTTCTGGATCGAGGGGCTGATGTAGGTGACGCGCAGGGTATCGGAGTCCAGCGTCCACACGACATCAGTCATGTTTTCGGCGAGCATCCGGAAGCGCATTCCGCCAGCGCCGAGTTCTTCCTTGAGGCGGATCATGTCGCTTTGCAGTTTGTCGCTGATGCTCGCGATTTTTTCCAGACGCCGTTCGAGCCGGCTGAAATTGCCGAGTAGGGCTTCGAGTTCGGCGAGCAGCGGGTTGCCGGCGTGCGTGACGTTCAGGCTCGCCAGCTTGCGGTGCCAGCGTTCGGCCTTGTGTCCGGACATCGCGTCAGAACTTCTGGCCGATCAGCTCGAACGGCACTTTCAGGTCTTCGGCGAATTCCTCGCCGGTTTCCAGCGCGCGTTCGTTGCCGGGGTCGTAATGCCAGGAGATCCGCACGTCGCGGCCTTTGCCGGCGGCTTCTTCCATCTGGTCGAAGAGGTCGAGCAGGGACTTGACGGTGCCGGTGTTGATATAGGAAAGCTGCAGCACGAGGTGAACCGGATTGCTTGCCGTCTCGAGATAGTCCTGCACCCAGGCCAGCAAGGGGGCATAGAACTCGAAGGAGTTTTCCGGATAGCTTTCCCCTGTCATGCGCAGCATGCCGCTGGCCGCGTCGAAATTCACTTCGGGAGAGGATTTGCTGGTTGCTACGAGATAGTTGTTCATCATCAAATGGCCGCAATAATCTGGAGAAAAACGTGCTGTTCGGAAAGAGCGTGGATCTTGTACTGGATCGGCCCCGAGGTTTTTCGGGCGATATCGATCAATCCGAGGCCGGCGCCCCGGCCGACTTCGTTGCTGGCCGGCTTGCGCGACTGTTCCTTGAAGCGGGCGCGCAAGGCTTGCCGATCGAGTCCGTTGAGCTCGTCGATGGTCGCTGCCAGCGCCCCTGCATCGTCTGCGTGAACCATGTTGCCCGAGGCGACGATGTGGCGATCGCCGTCACGACCGATCAGCACGGTGGCCATTTCATAGGCCGGATTCTTGTCGCCGAGCGCTTCTCGGCGGCGTGCATAGTTGCGGATGTTCTGCGTCTGCTCGATATAGACGGCAAAGACATCCATCAGCGCCGTCGATTCCATCTGGTCCTGGCTCAGATAGCGGCGGGCTGCATTGCCGAGCTCCTCGATGATGCTTTGCGAGAAGGGGCCATTGAAACAGATGAGGATATTTGCATCCTCAAGTGTTTTTTTCAGTTCCAGCAGGTTGAAGTACATGGCGTATCGCTCACGGAGTAATTGAAAGGATGGAATGGGCCGGCCGATTCATCAGGTGACCATCAGCCCGACGACCGCGATGTCGTCCCGCTGCAGATGGTTGTTCTGGTAAGCGAGCAGTGCGGCTTCAAGCTCGGCTAGTTGTGCGTCGAGCGCCAGCGTGGCGGTTTCGCACAGCTGCGTTGCGAAACGGCTGCGTCCGAAACCGTAGCCTGCATCGCCGCCGGACTGGTCGAACAGGCCGTCGCTGCTCATGAAGATCCGGTCGCCGGTCTTCAGTTGCAGTTCATTGACATCGAAGGTGCTCGGCCGCCGCCGTGCATAACCGACGCCCTTGCGCCCGCCCTTGCAGCAGGTCAGCTTCCCTTCCTGCATCAGGTAGAGGTCGATTCCTCCGCCAACGAACAGCAGGCTGCGTGCCGAGGGATTGAAAATCATCAGCCCGATGTCCATGCCATGATCGAAGCCGCTGGGTGTGTCCGTCCGGTTGAGCGCCTCGCGCAGCAGCTTGTCGATGGCCTGCGCCAGTTGTTCGGGCTGGCCGGTGCCTTGCTCGGCGATGGCGCGGCGTACCACGCTGTCGCCGACCATGGTCATCAGTGCGCCGGGCATGCCGTGGCCGGTGCAGTCGAGCAGCGCGATGCACCAGCAGTCGCCGGCCTGCTCGGCGAGGATGAAATCGCCGCCGACGGTGTCGCGCGGACGCCAGAGGGTCGCCAGTTTCCCGGCGCTTCCAGCGAAGTCGCCGACCGGGGGCAGCAGCGAGCTTTGAATCAGCGAGGCGTAGGCGATCGATTCGTGCACCTTGGCGTTGACTTCGGACAACTGTCGATTGGCCTCGGCAAGGGCGGCAGTACGCTCGGCGACCTTTTCTTCCATGCGCTCGGTGTAGTCGCGCAAGGCCCCGGCCATGTGGTTGAATTCTCCGGAAAGCCGGCCGATTTCGTCGTTGGCGATCACCGGCAGATCGATCGCATAGTTGCCGCGGGCGACTTCCCTGGCCGCACTGTCCATCCGCTCGATGCGGGAAATGATCAGGCGGTTGAGCAGCCAGAGGACGAGCGCGATGGTCAGCAGCAGGCTGACCAGCAGCAGGGCGCCCAGCGGCAGGAATGCCGCGCGCGGCACCAGGTTTTCGGTATCCATGACGGTCAGGATGAACCAGTCGAGCTCCTTCAGGTGCGCGACGCCGACCAGCGATTTATGCCCTTCGATGAAGAGCGGCAGCGTCGCCACCGTGTCCTTGCCCGCAGCCAGTCGGCTGAAGGTTTCGCGCAGGCGCTGTCGCTCTTCGGCGCTGTCGATCAACTGGAAAATGCTGCTGTGGGCGTCGTCGGCCTTCGATCCGGTGTTCTGGTCGATCAGCTCGGTGCGTGGATGCGCCTGGATGCTTCCCTTCTCGTCGATCAGCATCCGCGTCATGCCGGCGCTGCCGGCCGAAAGAAAGTCGCGGCGGAAATCGGAAATGTCGATTCCCGAGCCGGCAACGCCGATCACTTCATGCGCATCGTTGTAGATCAGGGTGTTGATCCAGACCTTGAGTACGTTCAATACCGCATCGTTGTCCACGTTGAGCTGGAAAGGTTTGCCGCTTTTCAGCGTCGACTCGAACCATACGTCCCTTGGGTTGTCGAGTTCGAGCGTGTAGTTCAACTCCTTGCCAGCGTGGCTGTTGTCCTTGTCGTTGAAGTAGTAGTGCAGGGAACTGCGGATGACGAAGAAATAGCTCTGGTCGCGAAACAGGCTGCGGTAGCTTTCCAGTTCGCTTAATGCCAGGCGACGGGTGGCCGGGTTGTTTTCATTCTCCGCCCAGTCGCGCAGCAGGGGGGAGTCGGTCAGCTTGCGGGCGAGGGCGATTTCACGGCTCAGCAGACCTCCGATTTTCGCCTGGTCGTAGAGCACCTGTTTTTCGGCGAGTACCGTGCCGAGATGGAAGGCAATCGGTTCGGCAATCCGTTCGAAGACCAGCATGGCGGCGACGCCGAGCAGCAGAAAGATGAGCGTCGTCAGGAGCAGGAAGCGCGAGCGCAGGCTGGATGTGGCAAATCTCATTCGGCGCACCGGGACTTTCCTTCTTCTTTTTGCGCCGTGCGGGCCGACGAGCTCCACTGCAAGCCATTGCGTCCGTTGCGCTTGGCCCGATAGAGCGCGTTGTCCGCCCGCGTGATGCTTTCATCCGGCGTGTTGTCGGCAAGCGCGATATGGGCGCCGGCGCTGAAGGTCAATCCGATCGGCTGACTGTTCTCCTGGCGAATGGGGTCGTCGCACAGCGAGTCGCGCAGCTTCTGGTAAACCATCTCGATGCCCTGCCGGTCGGTGTTGGGCAGGAGCACCAGAAACTCTTCGCCGCCCCATCGGCAGCACGCGTCGGAACTGCGCGTCATGGTCTTCAGCCGCTTGGCCAGCTCTGTCAGAACCCGGTCACCGACCGCGTGGCCGAAGGTGTCGTTGATGCGCTTGAAGTGGTCGATGTCGATGAGCATCAGGCCGAACGGCACGCCCTCGCGTTTCATGCGGTTCCATTCGACCTGCAGGCGAAGGTTCATCCCGTGGCGATTGAGCAGGGTGGTCAGTGAGTCGCTCAGCGCCATGTTTTCCAGCGACTGGTTGAGCTCGATCATCTCGTTCTGCAGCCGGTCGCTGATCAGAACGACCTTCCAGAGACGCCGTTCCAGCTTGTTATAGCGCTCGAGCATCGCTTCCAGCTCGCTCAGCAAGGGGTGCTCGGCGTAGATCGTCGCCAGCGCCTCGAGTTTCCGGTTCCAGTTCTCGACTTTGTCTTCTTGCATGGTCTTTGATGATTGTCGATTCGATGACTATTCGGACGGTCCGGAATTGGCTTGCGCCCGCTGTTCAGATGAGCGAATTCGGCTGTTCGATCATTTGCTGGTAAATCAGGCTGCGTAAAATCACGCGGTCATTCGGTGCCAGGTCCTGGAACTGAATGCCATGGTCGAAGGTGGTCGTTCCCTCGCCGTTCTTGCCCTCTTCGCCGACGGTGTTGCGGACGATTCCGTTCAGGACCAGCTGGTTGCATACGTCGTGCAGGTCGGCCTGGAATGAAAGGCGGATGGCCTCCCCTTTCTGGCAGAGCGGCTGGCGGGTCCTGATGAAGGCACCCTCGGCGCTCAGGTTGATGATGACCGCCGCCTGCTCATGGTCGCTGGCTTCCTGCGTGCTGACCAGGGTGCTGATATTGGTGCTGATGTTGATACGGACACGCGGTGATTTGCGGATGACCGACCCCTGGATCTCGGTCGGGAACGACAGATGCAGGTAGTCGTACGGCAGCTTGCAGACGCGCTCGACCGTGCTGCTGAAGCCAAAGATCTTTTCGCTGGAAAAAAAGCGGGCAACGAGCTGGTCGTTCTCGAGCAGGGAAATGCGTCGCCCGTTAACCACCGGCGTGCTGACCAGCAGATCGACGTTGTCGACATAGCCGATCAGCCTGACGATGTAGCGCTCCTTGCCGACGCTGGCCGGCGGCTGAAGCTGGATTTTGTCCCCGATCTTCAGCTTCATGTCGCTGAAGCTGAAGCTGACCTCGCTCTTTGCACTACTTGCCGCCGCGGCCGGCGCATCAGCAAGCGCACGTTGCGGATTGCGGGCGAGCAGGGCCTGCAGTTGTTCTTCCGTCTGGATCAGGGCGCCTTGCGGCATCAATTCAGCGCCGTCCGAATCGCAGATCCGCCAGGGGAGGGGAACGCCGAGACGGAGGTCTTCCCGCACTATCAAGATCGTACTCATAGGTCGTGTCCGTTTGATGGTCAAGCATTGCCCAGCGGCAAGCCCAATACAAGACAGGGCAGGAGGTTTTTTGTTCAGTTATTTGTTTGTCGTCAGCGAATAAAGCGGAAATAGGAAATGAGTTGCTGCAACTTTGCCGAAGTCCCCTTCATCTGGACGGTTTTTGCGGTGACTTCGGCAATCGATGCGGAAGTCTGCTCGATGCCGCTGACAATGCCTTCGACCTGGCTGGCGATCTCGTTGCCGGCCGCCGATTGCTGACGGGTGCCGTCGGCAATGTGGCGGGAGATGGACGCCACTTCTTCCCCGTGATGGGCGACCGCGTCGAGCCCTGAACGTGCCGCGCTCACCGCCGTATCGGCACCGGCCACATGGCTTCCGGCTGATTCCATCGTGCTCACGGCGATCTGCGTGACGCGCTGGATTTCCTGAACGCTGGCCGTGATCTCGGAAGTCTGCTTGCTCGAGTTTTCGGCGAGTTTTCTCACCTCGTCGGCGACCACCGCGAAGCCCCGGCCCGATTCGCCGGCGCGGGCGGCCTCGATGGCGGCGTTGAGCGCCAGCAGATTGGTCTGCTCGGCAATGCCGCGGATGACCTGGCTGACGCGGTCGATTGCCGAAATCGACTGGAAAAGTTCCGACATCGTTTGCCCGGCGCCATTGACCGTACTCACCACGTTCAGCGAGGCCGCCTGGCTTTCGTTCATGCGCAGCGATGCTTCGCCAAGCAGTTCGTGCGATGCCGTGACCGCCTGCGACGCCTGTTGCGCGCTGTCGGCGATTTCATTGACCGAAGCCACCAGCTGCTCGACGGCTGCCGCGATGCTGCTGGCGGCGGCGGATTGCGCATGGGTCACCTTGCTGGTCTGGTCCATTTCCAGACTCAGGACGTCGGCGTTTTCACCGACCTGGTCGGCCGCCTCCGAGATCTCGGCCATCATCGCCTTGAGGTGGGTCTGCATGGTGACCAGGGAATCGTTGAGACGACCCAGTTCATCGACGCGATGCAGCGGGATCGGATCGGTCAGGTCGCCCTGGGCGATGTTGTCGAGGCGTCCGATGATGCGATTGATGATCTCCATCATCTTGCTCTGGATGGACAGCAACCAGACTCCGGCGATGACGCTCGTTCCGCCGAGCAACTGGAGTGTCAGTTCGATCGTGCCGGTGGAAAGCCCCAGCGCTGGCCCGAACAAATGGGTTGCTGCGCCGATGACCTGTGCGCCGATCAGCCAGAGTACAAAGCCGGTGAGCTTTGCCTTGAGCGAAATGCGCATCCAGGCGGATGGCTTCGGAATCTTGGCCTTGCCTTCCTTCAGCAGGCGGTAGAGCGCTTCGGCATCGGCCACCTGCTGCCGCGTCGGCTCGGTGCGCACCGACATGTAGCCGATCGTCTGGTTGTTCTTGAGCACCGGGACGACCAGCGCGTCGACCCAGTAGAAGTCGCCGTTCTTGCAGCGGTTCTTGACGATGCCGCGCCACGGGCGGCCTTCCTTGAGCGTATCCCACAGCCAGGCGAAGGCGCCCGGCAGCATGTCCGGATGGCGTACCACGTTGTGGTTCTTGCCGATCAGCTCTTCGCGGGTGAAGCCGCTGAGGTGCACGAAGGTGTCATTCGCGTAGGTCGTCATGCCTTTGAGGTCGGTGCGCGAAACGATGTAGCGCCCCTTGGGGAAGGGGGCTTCGACTTGCGTAATGGGGAGATTGGTTTTCATGGAAGCAGCCTCGGGATGCCGGACAGAATGCGAGCAAGGATAAAAATTCGGTAGCGCCGAGGGTAGCAGGATCTCCCCGTTTTTTGCTCTCAAAAACTCTTGTTTTCGAGAGTTTTTTGTTTGGATGCTGCCCAATGTGATTGAAGTCGCCGACAAACCGGCTTCGGTTGTTTGATGCGGGCAGCAAATTGGCTACCATGTCGGTCGATCAAAAAATGGTGATTTACCCATGAACTCCGCACCATCCTCCGCTATCACGATTGCCATCGTCGAGGACGAAGCGGTGTTGCGCGAGGAAATGGCCTTTCAGCTTGAGCATCTCGGCTTTACGGTGAAGGTGTTCGAGAATGCGGCGCAGTTTTATCGCTTTCTTGCAGTGCAGCGCAGGACGATTGCCGTTCTCGATATCGGCCTCTCCGGGGAGGATGGACTTTCGATTTGCGAGTATCTGCGCTCGCAGAATTCGGATATGGGCATCGTCTTCGTCACCGCGCGCGGACTTCGGGATGATCGCCTGAGCGGGCTGGCGGCCGGCGCCGATGCCTATCTGACCAAGCCGGTCGATATCGAGGAACTGGCGCTGGTCCTGCGGCGGCTGGCCTTGCGTTTCTCGCCCGACACCGTCAGCGCCGCCGGGGTGGCTGGGCAGCCCGCCTGGCGCATGGTTGCCGATTCTGCTTTCATCGATGCGCCGAACGGGGTCCGCGTCAGGCTGTCGGTAAACGAAGCGCAGCTGGTGCGGGTGCTGCTGAAAAAGAACGGTGCCGCCTGTTCGCACATCGAGATCGGCTTTGCCCTCGGTCTGCCGCCGGATGAACTCGACAAGCATCGCATCGAGGTGATTCTGAGTCGCCTGCGCGCCAAGATCGAGCGATCGGTCGGGATGGCCTTGCCGATCAAATCCTACCGGGGATTTGGCTACGGACTCGACGCTTAGGCGGCTGTGATCGCCAAGCGCTCGGTCGCGCCGGTTCGCGGGTAAAATCGCGCCCTTCGACAATCGTTCTGGATCATGGGAAAACTGCTGCTCGCGCCGATGGAGGGCCTTGCCGACTACGTGCTGCGCGACGTGCTGACGCGCGTCGGTGGCTACGACGGGGCGGTCACCGAGTTCGTCCGCGTCTCGGGCTCGCTGCTGCCGCTGCGCAGCTTTCGCCGCATCTGTCCGGAACTCGACAACGCCAGTTGCACCAGCGCCGGAACGCCGGTTGCTGTGCAGCTGCTCGGCAGCGATCCGGCGTGTCTGGCCGAGAATGCGGCGCAACTGGCCGAACTGCTGCCGGCCGCGATCGACCTCAACTTCGGCTGCCCGGCGCCGAGCGTCAACCGCCACGGCGGCGGTGCGACGCTGCTCGACGACCCCGAACGGCTGTTCCGGATCGCGCAGGCCGTGCGCCGTGCCGTGCCAGCACACATCCCCTTCACCGCCAAGATGCGCCTCGGCGTGCGCGATACGGCCAAGGCGCTCGACTGCGCGCGGGCGCTCGAGGCCGGCGGCGTCGTCGCGCTGGTCGTCCATGCCCGCACCAAGGCCGACGGCTACCGCCCGCCGGCGCACTGGGAATGGGTGGCGCGCATCCGCGACGTCGTGCAGCTGCCGGTGACGGCCAACGGCGAGGTGTGGACGAG
>JBAQRB010000225.1:0-15573 GCA_049295655.1 Rhodocyclaceae bacterium | reverse complement strand
AGAAAGGTGCCCGCCGTCAGCACCACGGTTTTCGCGCTGAAACGCAGACCCAGTTGCGTGACCACCCCGCTCACCCGGTCTTGCCCGGCGGTGGATGGCTCAACCAGCAGATCGTCCACCGCCTGCTGGAACAGCCACAGGTTGGGCTGGTTTTCCAGCCTCGCGCGAATCGCCTGCTTGTAAAGGATGCGGTCGGCCTGCGCGCGCGTCGCGCGCACGGCCGGCCCCTTGCTCGCATTGAGGATGCGGAACTGGATGCCGGCCTCGTCGGTCGCCGCAGCCATCGCACCGCCCAGCGCATCGACCTCCTTGACCAGGTGCCCCTTGCCGATGCCGCCGATCGATGGGTTGCAGCTCATCGCGCCGAGCGTCTCGATGTTGTGCGTCAGCAGCAGCGTCCTCGCGCCCATGCGCGCACTGGCGAGCGCCGCCTCGGTGCCGGCGTGGCCGCCACCGACAACAATGACGTCGAACCGGTCGGGATACTGCATGGGAGTCCGCGAATTCTGGAAAGGCTGGAAGGAGGCGGATTTTACGCCAGTTGGCTGAAAAGCAACAGGTTTCCGACAGTTTCACGCGATCCGGCCCCTCCCCGGAGCCGATCAGGCGGCACAGCGATCCAATAGCCAAAGGCTATCAATGAAATCGCGACAATCAATTGGATTGATCATTACCGACCGCCTAAGATTCGTTCGTCGCTGCACTTCATCCATCCGCAACCAGGAGAAATCAACATGAAAACACTGATCAACACCGAAGTCCTGCCGTTTACCGCTACCGCTTTCCACGCCGGCAAGTTCGTCCCGGTCTCCGACGCCGACCTGAAGGGCAAGTGGTCGGTCGTCTTCTTCTACCCGGCCGACTTCACCTTCGTCTGCCCGACCGAGCTCGGCGATCTGGCCGACAACTACGCCGAATTCAGGAAGATGGGCGTCGAGATCTACTCGGTGTCGACCGATACGCATTTCACGCACAAGGCCTGGCACGACGGCTCGGACACGATCCGCAAGATCGGGTACCCGATGGTCGGCGACCCGACCGGAACGATCAGCCGCAACTTCGGCGTGATGATCGAGGAAGCCGGCCTCGCCGAGCGCGGCACCTTCGTGATCGACCCGCAAGGCAGGATCCAGATCATCGAAATCAACGCCGGCGGCATCGGCCGCGATGCATCCGAGCTGCTGCGCAAGGTCAAGGCTGCCCAGTACGTCGCCACGCACCCCGGCGAAGTCTGCCCGGCCAAGTGGCACGAAGGCGACGCCACGCTGGCTCCGTCGCTCGATATGGTCGGCAAGATTTAAGAAATACGTGAACCACAACGGGCACAACGAACACAACGAAGTCAAAAACAGGTTTTCGTTGTGCCCGTTGTGTACGTTGTGGTTAATCGCTTTCAAGCAGCAGGGAGAACAACATGCTCGATACCAACATCCAGACTCAGCTCACCGCCTACCTCGAAAAGCTGCAGCAGCCGATCGAGCTGGTCGCCTCGCTCGACGGGAGCGCCAAGGCGCAGGAAATACGCGCCCTGCTGCACGACATCGCAGCGCTTTCCGGCAAGATCAGCGTGCGCGAGGACGGCGCAGCCGCGCTGAAGCCGTCGTTCGCCGTCGGCCGTCCCGGCGAGGCAGCGCGCATCGCCTTCGCCGGCATCCCGATGGGCCACGAATTCACTTCGCTGGTCCTCGCGCTGCTGCAGACCGGCGGCCACCCGCCCAAGGTCGACGCCGAGCTGATCGAACAGATCCGCGCCCTGCCCGGCACCTTCCGTTTCGAAACGTTCATCTCGCTGTCGTGCCACAACTGCCCGGACGTCGTGCAGGCGCTCAACCTGATGGCCGTGCTCAACCCCGGCGTCAGCAGCACGATGATCGACGGCGCGCTGTTCCAGGACGAAGTCGACGCACGCAAGATCATGGCCGTGCCGACCGTCTTCCTGAACGGCCAGCCGTTCGGCCAGGGCCGCATGACGATCGAGGAAATCATCGCCCGGGTCGATACCGGCGCGGCTAGCCGTGAAGCCGAGAAAATCGGCGCCCGCGAAGCCTTCGACGTCCTCGTCGTCGGTGGCGGCCCGGCCGGTTCGGCGGCGGCGATCTACGCGGCACGCAAGGGAATCCGCACCGGCGTCGTCGCCGAACGCTTCGGCGGCCAGGTGCTCGACACGATGGCCATCGAGAACTTCATCTCGGTCAAGGCCACCGACGGCCCGAAGCTGGCCACCGCGCTCGAGCAGCACGTCAGGGAATACGAAGTCGACATCATGAACCTGCAGCGCGCCGAAGCGCTGATCCCCGCCCAGGACAACGGTCCGACCGAAATCCGGCTGGCCAGCGGCGCCGTGCTCAGGAGCAAGACCGTGATCATCTCGACCGGCGCCCGCTGGCGCGAGATGAACGTTCCCGGCGAGCAGGAATACCGTGGCCGTGGCGTCGCCTACTGCCCGCACTGCGACGGCCCGCTGTTCAAGGGCAAGCGCGTCGCGGTGATCGGCGGCGGCAATTCCGGCGTCGAGGCGGCGATCGACCTGGCCGGCATCGTCGCCCAAGTCACGCTGCTCGAATTCGACAGCGCACTGCGCGCCGACGCGGTGTTGCAGAAGAAGCTCTCGACCCTGCCGAACGTGACGGTAATCACCAGCGCATTGAGCACCGAGGTCACCGGCGACGGCGAGAAGGTGAATGGACTCGTTTACACCGAGCGCAGCAGCGGAGAAAGCCGGACGATCGCCCTCGAAGGCATCTTCGTGCAGATCGGCCTGCTGCCCAATACCGACTGGCTGAAAGGAACGCTGGCCCTCTCGCCGCGCGGCGAAATCGAGGTCGATTCGCGCGGCCAGACCTCGCTGCCCGGCGTCTTCGCCGCCGGCGACGCGACGACCGTTCCCTACAAGCAGATCGTCATCGCCATGGGCGAAGGCGCCAAGGCCGCACTCAGCGCCTTCGACCACTTGATCCGCAGCCCGACCGCGTAGCAGAAAACGATGATCCGCTCCGACGGGTAATATATACTTGGATATATACTCGCAACCACACCAAGGAGAGCCACGATGATCGAGACACGTGTTGCCAAGCTGTTCAAGAACGGTGCCAGCCAGGCGGTCCGCCTTCCCTCGGACTTCCGGTTCGAGGGCGACGAGGTCTATGTCACGCGCGACGATGCAACCGGCGATGTGGTGCTGTCGAATCGGCCGGGCGCCAAGACCTGGAATGCGTTCTTTGAGTTGTTGCATGAAGTCGACATTCCCGCCAGCTTCATGGCCGAGCGACCGTTGAATGTATTGCCACAAGAAAGAGGCGTCTTTGACGACGAACTGCTTCCCGGTCACGACCTTTCGGCGCACGGCAAGCAGGGGCGCTGACGATGTTGCATATGCTGGATACCGACACGGCAAGTTACCTGATCAAGGGAAAATCGCCCGCGATAGAAAACAGACTGGCCGCACTTGTGCCGTCGATGGTATGCATCTCGGTGATGACGCGGGCGGAATTGCAGTATGGCCTGAAACGTTTGCCGGCTGAGCATCGTCTGCACCTGGCTGTGCGCCAATTCATCAAAATCGTCCGCATCTTGCCGTGGGATGCCGACGCGGCAGATTGGTACGCAGAAATTCGCCACCAACTCGTCAGCACGGGGCAGCCAATCGGCGAGTTGGACATGATGATCGCGGCCCACTCGTTGTCTGCCGGGGCCGCACTCGTCACCAACAACCTGCGGCATTATCAGCGTATCGAAGCCCCCCTGATCCTGGAGAACTGGGCGTAGGATCGCCAGTCGAAAACAAATCCCGAGCGTCTGTCCGATGACCGGGCAGGCGCTGTACGGCGATTCGACCCGTCTCCCCGATTAAGAGGCCCCTCCGACCCGATGCCCACCTCCCCTGCCGCCCCCTCCTGGCACGCGCTGCCCGCCGCGCAGGTAGCCGCCGATCTGGGCTGCGACTGCGCGCAAGGCCTTTCCGGCGACGAAGTCACGGCACGGCGCGCGACGCACGGCGCCAACCGGCTCGCCGCCAAGCCGCCGCGTCCGGCGTGGCTGAAGTTTGCCGACCAGTTCAGGAACTTCCTCGTCATCGTATTGATCGGCGCCGCGCTCCTGGCCGGCGCGGTCGGCGACCTGAAGGACGCCATCGTCATCGCCGTCGTGGTCATGCTCAACGCGACGCTCGGCTTCCTGCAGGAGCACCGCGCCGAGGCCGCGCTGGCCGCGCTGAAGAACATGCTGGCCCCGGTCGCGCGGGTGCGCCGCGACGGCCAGCCGGCACTCGTCCAAGCCGAGGAACTGGTTCCCGGCGACCTCCTGCTGCTCGAGGCCGGCGACCGCATTCCGGCCGATGCGCGCGTGCTCTGCGCGCATGCCGCCGAAGTCGCCGAAGCCGCGCTGACCGGCGAATCGCAAGCGGTCGGCAAGGACCCGGAACCCGTCCTCGCCGACGCGATCCTCGCAGAACGCCGCTCGATGCTCTACATGAACACGGTGCTCACCCGCGGCCGCATCGAGGCCATCGTCTGCGCGACCGGCATGCGCAGCGAAATGGGCAAGCTCGCGACCATGCTCGCGGAAACCGCCGAATCGCCGACCCCGCTGCAGGTCCAGCTCGATGCCCTGGGCAAACGGCTGGCGGCGATTGCCGGCGTCGTGGTGAGCATCATTTTCGCGCTCGGCGTCGCGCGCGGCGACGACCTGGCGGGCACGGCAATGACCGCCATCGCGCTGGCCGTGGCGGCCATCCCCGAGGGCCTGCCGGCCGTGGTGACGGTGACGCTGGCGCTCGGCATGCACCGCATGGCCAAGCGCAACGCGATCGCCAAGAAACTGGCCGCCGTCGAAACGCTCGGCTGCACGACGGTGATCTGTTCGGACAAGACCGGCACGCTGACCCTGAACCAGATGACCGCGCGCCGCGTCTGGCTGCTCGGCCGGCACTTCACGGTCGACGGCGAAGGCTACACCGATGCGGGCCGGATCCACGCCGCGGACGGAGCCGCCCTGCCGGATATGGCCTCACTGCTGGCGCCGGCGGCGCTGTGCAGCGATTCGCGCATCCACGACGGCGAACTGATCGGCGACCCGACCGAAGGCGCGCTGCTCGCCCTCGCCGCCAAGGCCGGCATCGACGCCGAAGCCCTGATCGGGCGCCATCCGCGCATCGCCGAGATTCCCTTCGATTCGGCGCACAAGTTCATGGCCACCTTCCACCGCGACGGCGACAGCGTGCGCGTGTGGCTCAAGGGCGCGCCCGACGTGCTGCTGACGCGCAGCAGCCGCTGGCAGTCGATCGATGGCGAACGCGCGCTCGACGACGCGGCGCGCGCCGCCTTTGCCGAAACCAACACCCGTTTCGCGAGCGACGCCCTGCGCGTGCTGGCGCTGGCCGGACGCAGCATTCCGGCCAGCGAATTCGGCGAATTCAGCGATTCCGCCCCGGCCGGCGACCTGCTGCGCTGGGCCGACGGGCTGACCCTGGTCGGACTGGTCGGCATCATCGATCCGCCACGCGCCGAGGCGCGCGCGGCGATCGCCACCTGCCACGCCGCCGGGATTCGCGTCAAGATGATCACCGGCGACCATCGCGCGACGGCCGCCGCCATCGCCAACGATCTCGGGCTCGTCGGCGAAGTGCGCGAAGGGCGCGAGATCGACGGCCTGTCCGGTCCGGCGCTGGCCGATCTGGTCGAGCGCACGGTCGCCTTCGCCCGCGTCTCGCCGCAACACAAGCTGACCATCGTCAATGCCCTGAAGTCGCGCGGCGATGTCGTCGCGATGACCGGCGACGGCGTGAACGACGCCCCCGCGCTGAAGGCGGCCGACATCGGCATCGCCATGGGCATCACCGGCACCGAGGTGACCCGGGAAGCCGCTGCGCTGGTGCTCGCCGACGACAACTTCACCAGCATCGTCGGTGCGGTCAGGGAGGGGCGAACGATCTACGACAACATCGTCAAGTTCGTTCGCTTCCAGCTGTCGACCAACATCGGCGCCATCCTCACCGTCCTTGGCGCACCGCTCTGCGGCCTGCCGATCCCCTTCACGGCGATCCAGATCCTCTGGGTCAACATCATCATGGACGGCCCGCCGGCGATGACCCTCGGCGTCGAGCCGGCCCGCCCCGGCATCATGCTCGCCGCGCCGCGCCAGCCCGACGCCCGCATCCTGACCGGCAGCCGCCTGCTGCGCCTGGCCCTCTACGGCCTGACCATGGCCGCCGGCACGCTCGCCGCCTACGCCTGGGGCGAACGCGCCGGCGGGCCGGCTTATGCGGTGACGCTGGCCTTCACCACCTTCGTGCTGTTCCAGTTCTTCAACATCTTCAACGCCCGCAGCGAACACGGCAGCGCCTTCAACCGCCAGTTTTTCAGCAACGGCAAGCTCTGGCTGGCGCTCGGCGCGGTGGTCGGCCTGCAGGTTCTGGTCGTGCACTGGGGGCCGGCGCAGAGCGTATTCGACACCGTCGACCTGAGCCTGCGCGACTGGGGCGTGGCGCTGGCGATTGCCGCGTCGGTGCTGCTCCTCGATGAAGCGCGCAAGCTCCTGCTGCGGCTGTTCGGCGGCAAGGCCCCCGGCACCAGCGGACCGCCCTGAAGCAGGCCATGCAGAACCGCGTGCGGCGCTTGCTGGCCGGCAGATGCTCGCATACTATCGGGCTACTTTGAGCCAGCCATCCTCCCCCAGCACCGGCGACCTGCTGCTTAGCCTCGGCCAGGCGCTGGCGCGCATGCGCGTGCTGCTCGTCGATCGCCATCCGAGCGCACGCAATTCGCTGCGCATCATGCTCTCCAGCCTCGGCATCAGCGCCGTGCACAACGCCGGCAGCACCGCCGACGTGATGCGCCAGGTCAAGGCCCACCGCTTCGACATCATCCTTTCCGACTACCTCCTCGACGACGGCCGCGACGGCCAGCAGCTGCTCGAGGAACTGCGCCAGAAGCACCTCATCTCGCTGTCCGCGGTATTCATCGTGATCACCAGCGAGCGCGCCTATCACAACGTCGTTTCGGTCGCCGAACTCGGCCCGGACGATTACCTGATCAAGCCGTTCACCGCCAACCAGCTGCAGGACCGGCTGCTGCGCGCCGTCCATAAAAAGCAGTTTTTCGCCCCGGTCCATCAGCAGCTCGACAACGGCGCCTTCGTCGACGCGCTGGCCGCCTGCGAGGGGCTGCTGATCCGCGACGGCGAATTCCTCTACGACACGCTGCGCCTGAAGGGCGAAATTCTCAACGCGCTGGGCCGCTACGACGAAGCGCAGGCGGTCTACCAGCAGGTGCTGAAAAACCGCATGGTGCCGTGGGAGCGCATGGGGCTGGCGATCGCCCTGCACGGGCAGGAACAGTTCGCCGAAGCCGAGGCGGCCGGTGAGGCGATCATCGAGGACTTCCCCGAATATCTGGCCGCCTACGATTTTGTCGCCGACGTGCGCGAGGCCATGGGCAAGCTCGCCGCAGCGCAGACGATGCTGCAGCAGGCCGCAACGATCTCGCCGAACAACTCGACGCGGCAACGCCTGGTCGGCGATGTCGCGGTGCGCAACGACGATCTGGAAGCCGCCGAGAAAGCCTACGGCAAGGTGCTCGACCGCCATCGCGGCTCGTCGCTGACCGATATCGACGATTACGCCAACCTCGCACGCGTGCTGGTCGACCGCGGGCAGACCGAAGGCGCCCGGAAAATCACGCAGGAACTGCGCCGCGACTGGCGCGGCAGCAAGCACGGCGAACTCGCTGCGCTGGTGATCGACAGCCTGTGCGACGACAGGGAAGGCGACCCGCTGAAGGCCAGGCAGGCGCTGGAAAAGGCGCTCGCGCTGCAGGACCTGCTGCAGGCCGAGGGCAAGCTCGACGGCGTCTCGCCAAAGCTCACCGTCGATCTCGCCCGCGCCTGTCTCGCGAACGGCGACGAGAACCGGGCGCAGGACATCCTGCGCAAGGTCGCCGCCGAGAACCACGACGACCGCGCCATGATCGCCCACATCGAGGGCGCTTTCGTCAGGACCGGCAGGCAGGACGCCGGACAGGCGATGCTCGCGCTGGTCGACCGGGAAATCGTCGAGCTGAACAACCGCGGCGTGCTCGCCGCGCGCAGCGGCGACCTCGACGGCGCCGTACAGCTGCTGATCGAAGCCGCCGAGCGCGTTCCCAACGTGCAGTTTCTGGTCAATGCCAGCAAGGCGATCTTCACCCTGCTCGAGCGCTCGGGCTGGGACGAAGCGCTGGCCGAACGCGGCCTGCGTTACCTGCAGCAGGCGCAGGCCAAGGACTTGCGCAACGCCAAGGTGATTTCGGCGCGCGAACTCTATCAGCGCACGGCGCGCAAGTACGGCATCGCCATCGCACCGCTCGGCGGCGTACCAGCGAACGCATAGCCCGCCTCTTCAATCAATAGCATGGCTGGAAGCCGCGCGGATTGGCGTTCTACGTGGCACCTGCCTGAAGAATGGCGTATTTACTGGCTTTCCCGGCAGCCTGCCGGCGGATCAAGCACTGGCGCGGGCTGCAGCCATCCCCGCTTAATGCCGGCCGCCCAGCCCGAGGTAGCTCTCGATGACGCGCGGGTCGTTGGCCAGTTCGTGGCTCGGTCCGGCCAGCGAAACCTCGCCGGTTTCCAGCACATAGCCGTAATCGGCGACCTGCAGTGCGGCGCGGGCATTCTGTTCGACGAGCAGGATGGCGACGCCGGTTTTCTTCAGCTCGGCGACGATACGGAAGATTTCCTTGATGATCAGCGGCGCGAGGCCCAGGCTGGGCTCGTCGAGCATCAGCAGCTTCGGCTTGGCCATCAGGGCGCGGCCCATGGCGAGCATCTGCCGCTCGCCGCCGGACAGGGTGGCGGCCATCTGTTCGCGGCGCTCGAGCAGACGCGGGAAAATCTCGAAGACCTCGTCCATCGTCTCGAGCTCGTCGCGATGTCCGACCCGGTAGCGGTCGAAGGCGCCGAGCAGCAGGTTGTCGGCAACGCTCATCTCGCCGAATAGCTCGCGCTTTTCGGGGACCAGCGTCATCCCCTGGCGGACCAGCTGTTCGACCTGGCGATCGCGCCGCTGGCGCTGTCCGAGATAGACGATTTCGCCCTGCGCCGGCAGCAGGCCCATCAGCGCACAGAGCAGGGTCGTCTTGCCGGCGCCGTTCGGGCCGATCACCGTGACGATCTCGCCGCGGTGAATCTTCAGGTCGATATGGTGCAGCGCGCCGACCTTGCCGTAGCTGACCGACAGGTCGCGTACTTCGAGGACCAGCGCTTTTTCCTCCCCGGCGATCACGCTCATTCGACGCCCCCGAGATAGGCTTCGAGCACGGCCGGGTTGTGCTGTATTTCCCCGGGCAGGCCTTCGGCGAGCTTCTGGCCGAATTCCATGACCACCACGCGGTCGGCCAGCCCCATCACGAAATCCATGTCGTGCTCGACGAGCAGGATGCCCATGCCCTCGCCGCGCAGGCGGCGCAGCAGATCGGCGAGCGCCTGCTTTTCGAGATAGCGCAGGCCGGCGGCGGGTTCGTCGAGGAGCAGCAGGCAGGGGTCGGCGGCCAGCGCGCGGGCGATCTCGACGAGGCGCTGCTTGCCGAGCGGCAGGCTGCCGGCGGCGTCGTACATGTGCTCGGCGAGGCCGCAACGCTCGATCTGCAGCGCCGCCTCGTGCAGCAGGCGGGCTTCCTCGGCGCGCTCGCTGCGGCAGGCGGCGTGGATGAAATTCTTGCTGCCGCGCAGATGGGCGCCGATCGCGACATTCTCGAGCACGCTCATCGTCGGCAACAGGCGCACGTGCTGGAAGCTGCGGCTCATGCCGCGGCGGGCGATATCGCGCGCAGTCAGCGCCTCGATGCGCTCGCCGCAGAAGCTGACCTCGCCCGAAGTCAGCGGGTCGACGCCGGAAATGCCGTTGAACATCGTGCTCTTGCCGGCGCCGTTCGGGCCGATCAGCGCCAGCACCTCGCCGGCGTGAACGCAAAAATTCATCCGGTTGTTGGCGACCAGACCGCCGAAGCGCTTGGTCGCATTCTTTATCTCAAGCAGCAGGCTGCCGGCCGGCGCCGGAACGCGGCGCGGCAAGGCTTCGGCCTCGGCAACGCGCGGCCGGTCGGCGCGCTCCGGGAAGCAGCGCAGGATGATCGGCCACAGCCCGTCGCGCGCGCGATGCAGGACGAAAATCATCAGCAAGCCGAAGACGATGATCTCGAAATTGCCGCTCTGCCCAAGCAGCCTAGGCAGCCAGTCCTGCAGCCACTGCTTGAGGAGGGTGATCAGGCCGGCGCCGAGAATGGCGCCCCAGACGTGCGCGACGCCGCCGACCACGGCCATGAACAGGAACTCGATGCCCTGCGCGAGCGAGAACGGCGTCGGGTTGACGAAACGCTGCAGGTGCGCGTAAAGCCAGCCGGAAAGGCAGGCGTAGAGCGCGGCGATGGTAAAGATGACGATCCTGGCGCGCGGCGTATCGACGCCCATCGCCTCGGCCATCAGCGATCCGCCCTTCAGCGCGCGGATCGCCCGGCCTTCGCGCGAATCGAGCAGGTTGCGCGTCGCGAGCATGATCAGCAGCAGGGCGGCCCAGATCAGGTAGTAAAACTCGCGCCCGGATTTAAGCTCGATACCGAACAGCGACAAGGCCGGAATCCCGGAAATTCCGGTATGTCCTCCCAGGAAGTCGAGGTTGCCGAACAGGTAATACAGGCTCAGGCCCCAGGCGATGGTGCCGAGCGGCAGGAAGTGGCCGGACAGGCGCAGCGTGATGAAACCGAGCGACAGCGCGACGGCCGCCGTCAGCAGCAGCCCGGCGGGCAGCGTCAGCCACGGCGAGACGCCATGTGCGGTGCTCAGGTAGGCCGTGGTATAGGCGCCGAGGCCGACGAAGGCGGCCTGGCCGAAGGAGGTCAGCCCGCCGACGCCGGTCAGCAGCACGAGACCGAGCGCGACGATGGCGTAGAGGCCGATGTAATTGAGCAGCGTGATGCTGAACTCGGGCAGGACGAGCGGTCCGAGCGCCAGCGCGACGACGAAGGCGAAGAGGGTCTTGAAATGCTTCATTCCTCCTCCTCGACGTGGCGCGTGCTCAGCGAACGCCAGAGCAGGACCGGAATGATCAGCGTGAACACGATCACTTCCTTGAAGGCGCTCGCGTAAAAGGACGAATACGATTCGAGCAGGCCGACCAGGATGGCGCCGGCGGCGGCGACCGGATAGCTCGCCAGACCGCCGATGATCGCGCCGACAAAGCCCTTGAGGCCGATCAGGAAGCCGGAATCGTAATAAATCGTCGTGAGCGGCGCGATCAGCAGGCCGGAAAACGCACCGATCAGCGCGGCCAGCGTGAACGAGAGCTTGCCGGCCATGGTCGCCGAAATGCCCATCAGCCGGGCGCCGGTGCGGTTCATCGCGGTGGCGCGCAGCGCCTTGCCGTAGATGGTGCGTTCGAAGAAAAAGTAGAGCGCGGCGATCAGCACGAAGCTGGCGACGACGACCAGCACCGTCTGCCCCTGCAGCAAGGTCTCGCCGATCTCGAAGCTCATCTCGGTAAACGCCGGCGTGCGCGATCCTTCGGCACCAAAAAAGAGCAGCCCGAGGCCGATCAGCGTGACATGCACGGCGACCGAGACGATCAGCAAAACCAGCACCGAGGCCTCGGCGATCGGCTGGAAAGCCAACCGGTAGATCATCGGCCCGAGCGGTACGACGAGGATCAGAGTCAATAGCACCTGCAGCGGCAGCGGCAGCGTCGCCGGCGATACGGCGAAGAGCGTACCGGCGAGCAGCAGGGGCGCGCCGCAGTTGAAAATGAGGATAGCCGGAATGCGCTGTAACTGACGGTGACGTAGCGCCACGACGATTTCGATCGCGGCGATGGCCGTTCCCATGCCGAGTAGCAGCCAGAGCGTTCCTGGCAGCTTGCCGGCCTGCAGGCTGGCCAGGGTCAGCGCGCCAAAGGCGACGAATTCGCCCTGCGGGATGAAAATCACCCGGGTCACCGCAAAGACCAGAACCAGCGCCAGCGCGAGCAAGGCATAGACGGCGCCGTTGGTGATGCCGTCCTGGCCGAGCAGCAATGCGATCTGCAGATCCATCAAGCTGTCCGGCGAGGTATTGCAGATACGGTGGCCGATACGCTTTCAGACGAGATTTCAGGCGCGGCTTTGCCGCAAGGCAACTGAACGGCACGCGTTTGATGGATCCGGCTGGACATGGCGGCGGTTTGACGGCATCGAAAAAGACAAGCCCGCGATGATACCAAAAACCGGGCGTTTCCCTCGGCACAACTTCCCCGGCACAACTTGCTTGCAGGAACCTCGTTGTACCGGAGGATGAACGGCCTACGGAACGAGCTTCCAGGCGCCGCCGTCGATTTTCACCATGACGCGGGCACGTTGGTCGAAACCGAGGTGATCCTGTGCGTTCAGGTTGAAAATGCCGTGCGTTGCCGTCAGGTTTTTGGTGCCTTCCAGCGCGTCGCGCAGCGCCTTGCGGAACTCAGGCGTCCCCGGCTTGGCTTTCTTCAGCGCTTCGGGCAGCGCGTTGAGCAGCAACTTGCCGGCGTCCCAGGCATGCGCGCCGAAGGTCGATACGCTGCCTTTGCCGTGCGCGGCCTCGTATTTGCCCACGTATTCCTGGGCGGTCTTCTTGATCGGGTTGCTGTCCGGCAACTGCGCCGCTACCAGTACCGGGCCGGCCGGCAGGAAGGTGCCTTCGCAATCCTTGCCGCAGACGCGCAGGAAATCGGCGTTGGCGACGCCATGCGTCTGATAGAGAAGCCCTTTGTAGCCTTTTTCCTTGAGCGATTTCTGCGGCAGGGCGGCGGGCGTCCCGGCACCGCCGATCAGCACGGCATCGGCCTTGGCGGAAAGAATCTTCAGGACCTGGCCGGTCACCGAGGTGTCGGCGCGATTGAAGCGTTCGTTGCCGACGATCTTGAGCTTGCGCAATTCGGCGATCTTCGAGAATTCATTCCACCAGCCTTCACCGTAGGCATCCGAAAAGCCGATGAAGGCAACGGTCTTCACGTTGTTGTTGGTCATGTGCTCGACGATCGCGGTCGCCATCTGCGCGTCGTTCTGCGGTGTCTTGAAGATCCAGGCCCGCTTGGCATCCATCGGGTCGACGATGCGCGCCGCAGCGGCCATCGAGATCATCGGCGTTTCGGCTTCGGCGGCGACATCGATCATCGCCAGCGAATTGGGCGTAATCGTCGATCCGATGATCGCATCGACCTTGTTTTCGGCAATCAGCTTGCGCGCGTTCTTGACGGCGGTCGTCGTATCGGAGGCATCGTCGAGGATGATGTAATTGATTTTTTCGCCGCCGATGCTGGTCGGCATCAGGGCGAAGGTGTTTTTCTCCGGGATGCCCAGCGAAGCTGCCGGGCCGGTTGCCGACAGGGTGACGCCGACATTGATGTCGGCGTGACAGGTGGCGATGCCGCCAATCGATGTTGCGGCAAAAATTCCCGCGAGTGCTGCCTTGATCTTCATAAAGTCTCCTCCAGTTTTTTTATAAAAACACCGCCATTGCCGTAGCAGCCGCCTATTGTGCCGCCAGCCCGACAGCGAAACAAGCGAGGGAATGCCGATCCGTCCTTGGGGTTTATAAAACCTGTATATATAAGAACTATAAAGACAAACTGCAGGTCAAGTCTGTGGATAAGTAATATTTTATTATCACAACCAATGACTTGGCATTGATTTTTGCTCTGTAAAAAGTCTGTATCGCGCTGTGGATCAATGAGGACAAGTTATCCATGGACGCGTTTCGGCACGGATATCCCCGTTTTGTGCACAGACTTCAGGCCGGTTTATACAGAAAAACAGCCGATGCTTGGCTCATTGAACAGCACCGTCGTTCAATGAATCGATACAAGCGTCAGCCCGGAAGCCGATTTCCCGTGATCTGCCCGGCGGCTTATTGACGCGCTTGGGCGGGGAGAGTGCCGGTTTGTTGGGGTTGATAAGATCTATATATATAACAACTATAAAGACAAACTGAGGGCAAAATCTGTGGATAACTTATTTTTGTCGATTGTTTTCAATCGCTTGATACTTACTTTCTGGATTGTAAAAGCTCTGTATCCGGCTGTGGAGAAAAAGGGGTAAGTTATCCACAGGAGCCGATCGCTGACGATATCCCCGTTTAATGCACAGACTTCCGGGATGGTTATACAGAGGAAAATCGAGGTGGATCGGCGTGCTACGGTCGTGCAACAGCCTTACTTGCCGATGCAGAAGCGTCCGAAAATTTCGCCGAGCAGGTCGTCGGCGCTGAATTCGCCGGTGATCGCAGCCAAGGCGATCTGGGCGAGGCGCAGTTCCTCGGCAAAGAGCTCGAGGTGCGCCAGTTGTCGCTGGGACATGGCGATGTGTTCGCGTGCTTCGCCAAGCGCCCGCAAATGGCGTTCGCGGGCAATGAAGACGTCTTCGGCGGGGTGCCAGCCGGCGATGCGCAGCAGTTCGTCGCGCAGCAGGTCGATGCCGGCACCGTTTTTCGCCGAGAGCGAGATGCCGGCGCCGGTGCCGTCGCGTTCATCGTGCCGCTCGGCGGCGCGTTCGGCGAGGTCGATCTTGTTGTAGACGGTGATGCGCGCCAGCCCTGCCGGGAGTTGCGCGAGGATGCCGCGGTCGGCTTCGCCCACGCCATTGCGGGCGTCGACGAGCAGCACGACAACGTCGGCACGCTCGATTTCGCGCCAGCTGCGGGCGATGCCGATTTTTTCGACTTCGTCTTCGGTTTCGCGCAGTCCGGCGGTATCGATGATGTGCAGCGGGATGCCTTCGATCTGCAGCGTGCCGCGCACGACGTCGCGCGTGGTTCCGGCCACCGGTGTCACGATGGCCAGTTCGTCGCCGGCCAGGCGGTTGAGCAGGCTGGACTTGCCGACGTTGGGCTGGCCGGCGAGAACGACGTGCAGACCACCCTGCAGGAGTTTTCCCTGTTGCGCGCGGTCGAAAATATTGGCGAGGCGCTGTTGCAGGCGGTCAAGGCGGCCGAAGGCGTCGGCGGCCTTGAGGAAGTCGATTTCCTCGTCGGGGAAATCGAGCGTCGCTTCGAGCAGTGCGCGCAGTTCGGTCAGTTCTTCGACCAGCGCATGCACTTCGTTCGAGAATTCGCCCTGCAGCGAGCGTACGGCGCTGCGCGCTGCGGCGGCGGTTGCCGCGTCGATCAGGTCGACGACGGCTTCGGCCTGCGCCAGATCGAGTTTGCCGTTGAGGTAGGCGCGCCGCGTGAATTCTCCCGGTTCGGCGAGGCGCGCGCCAAGGTCGAGGCAGCGCGCCAGCAGCATCTGCAGGACGACCGGTCCGCCGTGGCCCTGCAGTTCGAGGACGTCTTCGCCGGTAAAGGAGTGCGGTGCGGGGAAGTGAAGCAGCAGGCCGCTGTCGATGGCGCTGCCGTCGGCGGCGCGAAAATCGGCGAGCGTTGCGTGGCGGGGATGGAGCGACTTGCCGCTCAGCGCCCGGGCGAAGGCCAGCAGGCCCGGGCCGGAAACGCGGATGACGCCGATGCCGCCACGGCCCGGGGCCGTGGCGATGGCGGCGATGGTTGCGCTGGGACCGGGGTCAGGCCTTGGCGTCGTTGGCGGCTTTTCCGCCACTTTCGATC
>JBAQRB010000224.1:0-3072 GCA_049295655.1 Rhodocyclaceae bacterium | reverse complement strand
TGCCGAAGGCGCGCTCGTAACCGGCGTGGATCGCCGCCTGCGGCGTCAGTCCGTTGCGCAGTTCCTCGCGGATGCGCTCGTTGATCAGCACGTTGGCGTCGATCGCCATACCCAGCGCCAGCGCGATGGCGGCGATCCCCGGCAGGGTCAGCGTCGCCTGCAGCAGCGAGAGCAGAGCGAGCAGGAAGAGCAGGTTGGCGGCCAGCGCGGCGACCGAGATGAAACCGAACAGCATGTAGTAGGCGATCATGAAGGCGGCGATCGCGGCGAATCCCCACAGCGTCGAGTGGAAGCCCTTCTTGATGTTGTCGGCGCCGAGGCTCGGGCCGATCGTGCGTTCCTCGATGATCTCCATCGGTGCGGCGAGCGAACCGGCACGCAGCAGCAGCGCGGTGTCGTTGGCTTCCATCGTGCTCATGCGGCCGGAAATCTGCACGCGGCCGCCGCCGATTTCGGCGCGGATCACCGGTGCGGTGACGACTTCGCCCTTGCCCTTTTCGATGAGCAGGATGGCCATCCGCTTGCCGACGCTTTCGCGGGTGATTTCCTTGAAGATGCGGGCGCCGGCCGAGTCGAGCGTCAGATGCACCGCCGCTTCCTGCGTCTGCGTGTCGAAGCCGGGCTGGGCGTCGGTCAGGCGGTCGCCGGTCAGCACGACCTGCTTCTTGACGAGCAGCGGCGAGCCTCCGCGTTCGACGTAAAGCTCGGTGCCGAACGGCACTTGGCCGGTTTGCGCGGCCTCGAGCGCGCCCGGCGTGTCGTCGACCATGCGGATTTCGAGGGTGGCGGTGCGGCCGAGGATGTCCTTGGCCTTGGCCGTATCCTGCACGCCGGGTAGTTGCACGACGATGCGGTCGGCGCCTTGCTGTGCGATCACCGGTTCGGCGACGCCGAGTTCGTTGATGCGGTTATGCAGGGTCGTGATGTTCTGCTTGATCGCGAATTCCTGGATGCGCTTCATCGCTTCGGGTTTGAGCGTGGCGACCAGCCTGAGGTCGGCGCCTTCGCCCTGGTCGGCGAGCAGCAGGTCGGGCTGGCTGTCTTCCAGTGCGATGCGCCCCTTGCCGCGTGTTTCGTTGTCGCGGAAACGGATCACGACGCGTTCGCCTTCGCGGCCAATGCCGGCGTGGCGGACGTTCTTGTCGCGCAGCAGGCTGCGCAGGTCGGCACCGATCGAGTCGAGGCGCTTGGTCAGCGCGCCCTTCATGTCGACCTGCAGCAGGAAGTGCACGCCGCCGCGCAGGTCGAGGCCGAGGTACATCGGCAGCGCGTGCAGGTTGGTCAGCCACTGCGGCGAGCTGGAGAGCAGATTGAGCGCAATGACGTATTGCGGGTTGCTGGCGTCCGGGTTGAACTGCTTTTCGAGCAGATCCTTGGCTTTCAGCTGCGTGTCGGTGTCCTTGAGGCGAACCTTGACGCCGTTGGGGTCAAGAAAAAGCCCGTTGGTGTCGACGCTCGCAGCCTTGAGCGTGCTTTCCACGCGCTCCAGTGTCCGGGTGTCGGTCTTCAGCGTCACCTTGGCGCTGGAAACCTGAACGGCCGGCGATTCACCAAAGAAGTTCGGCAGGGTGTAGATGAAACCGATCACCAGCGCGAAGGCGACGATGATGTATTTCCAGAGCGGGTAGCGATTCATGGAGGCAGTAAAGAATGAAGAGTGAGGGGGTAGGAGTGAAGAAGCGAGGTGTTGGCTTTCAAGCCCCATTCCCCACTCCTGTCTCCTTACAGGTTCTTGAGCGAACCTTTGGGCAGAACCAGCTGGATTGCCGGTTTTTGTACCTGGACTTCGACCTTGTCGGCGATTTCGACGGAAACGAAGTTGTCGCTGACCTTGGTGATGCGACCGACGATGCCACCCTGGGTGACAACTTCGTCGCCCTTGGCCAGCGCTTCGACCAGCGCCTTGTGTTCCTTGGCGCGCTTCATCTGCGGGCGAACCATGATGAAATAAAGGGCGACAAACATTGCCACCATCATCAGGATCTGTTCATAGCCGCCACCGGCTGATGAGGTGGCGGCGGTTTGTGCGTAAGCGGTGCTGATCAGCACATTAATCTCCTAGGGCAACGTTGAAAATTGACCGGGCATTGTAGCACTACCCCCGCGCCTGCTCGCGCCGTCCGGCGTGGAAGGTGGCAACAGTCTCGGCAAGCTTGCCGGCAGCGATCGCCTCGCGCAGTTCGCGCATCAGAACCTGGTAGTAGTGCAGGTTGTGCATGGTGTTGAGCTGCGCGCCGAGAATCTCGCCGATGCGGTGCAGGTGGTGCAGGTAGGCGCGCGAGAAATTGCGGCAGGTGTAGCACTCGCAGGATTCGTCGAGCGGGCGCGGGTCGTTCTTGTGCTGCGCGTTCTTGATCTTGATGTCGCCGTAGCGGGTGAACAGGTGGCCGTTGCGCGCGTTGCGCGTCGGCATCACGCAGTCGAACATGTCGATGCCGGCCTGCACGGCATTGACCAGGTCTTCCGGCGTGCCGACACCCATCAGGTAGCGCGGCTTGTCCTGCGGCAGGCGCGGCGCGGTATGCGCGAGGATGCGCGCCATGTCGTCCTTCGGCTCGCCGACCGAGAGGCCGCCGATCGCGAAACCGTCGAAGTCGATGGCGGAAAGTCCGGCCAGCGACTCGTCGCGCAGGTCTTCGTACATGCCGCCCTGCACGATGCCGAACAGCGCGTTGCTGTTGTTCAGCTTGTCGTGTTCGTCGCGCGAGCGCTGCGCCCAGCGCAGCGAGAGGCGCATCGATTCGGCGGCCTCGGCGTGCGTTGCCGGGAAGGGCGTGCATTCGTCGAAGATCATGACGATGTCCGAGTTGAGCACGTGCTGGATGCGCATCGACTCCTCGGGCGTCAGGAAGAGCTTGTCGCCGTTGATCGGCGAGGAAAACTTCACCCCCTCTTCGCTGATCTTGCGCAGTGCGCCGAGCGAGAAGACCTGGAAACCGCCCGAGTCGGTGAGGATCGGGCCGTTCCAGCCCATGAACCGGTGTAGGCCGCCGTGTGCGGCGATCACGTCGAGTCCGGGGCGCAGCCACAGGTGGAAGGTGTTGCCGAGGCAGATCTGCGCGCCGATTTCGG
>JBAQRB010000223.1:0-8306 GCA_049295655.1 Rhodocyclaceae bacterium | reverse complement strand
CCTCTGGATTGGCGCCGACGCGCAGCGCGCCGGGCGCCTCGTCGATGCCGAGCGGCTGCAGCAGGCGCAGCACGCCTTCGCTTTCGTGGCCGTGGTCGGCCAGCGCGGGGGGCAGCGCTTCGTCGATGCCGTCGGCAGCCGAACCATAGGCGATCACGCGCTTGGCGCGCACCCAGCGGGCGAACTTGAGCGCAGCGGGCTGCCGCCCCGGTGTGGCGACGATCGCCAGATCGAAGCGTTCGCCGCGCAGCCGGCGCATCAGCCGCCAGGTCGCCCACCAGATGGCCAGGCGCGACTCGCCGGCGCCGCGATGCTTGGCCTTGCGATAGACGCAGACTTCGTCGATGTCCGGGTTGCCGGCGAGGACCGGCGCATTGTAGCTATTGACCAGCGCGGCGATGTGCGCGTCGGGAAAGTGGCGGCGCAGCGCCGAGAACAGCGGCGTGGTGCACACGAGGTCGCCGATGTTGTCGCGGCGGATGACGAGGATGCGGCGGGGAGAACGGCTGCTCATGGTCGCGTTGCCGGGAAAATCGCCAAGTATAAGGGGTGCGACTTTAGATTTAGAATGTCGCCTTGATACAAATTCGTTGATTTTCAGGAACAGAAAATATGTCGGTTGTGGCTGTCATCGGTCTGGGTTACGTAGGACTCCCGCTTGTCGTCGAGTTCGGCAAGCACGCGCGCACCATCGGTTTCGACATCGACGAGGCCAAGGTGGCCTCCTGTCGGCGCGGCGTCGATCCCTCGCGCGAGTTGCCGGACGACGAAATGCGTGCCGCGCTGCATGCCGAGTATTCCGCCGACCCGAGCGTTCTCGGCGAGGCCGATATCATCATCGTCGCCGTGCCGACCCCGGTCGATGCCGCGCATATTCCCGACTTCGGCCCGCTGATCGGCGCCAGCCGCAATGCCGGCGCCCACCTGAAAAAAGGCGCCATCGTGGTGTTCGAGTCGACGGTTTATCCGGGCGCCACCGAGGAGGTCTGCATTCCCGTGCTCGAGCGCGAATCCGGATTGAAGTGGAAGGAGGGCTTCTTTGTCGGCTATTCGCCCGAGCGCATCAACCCGGGCGACCGCGAGCACACGCTGACCAGCATTCTCAAGGTCGTCTCCGGCGACACGCCGGAGACGCTCGAGACGGTCGCCGCGCTCTACGAACGGATCGTCAGGCCGGGCGTGCATCGTTGCTCGAGCATCAAGGCAGCCGAGGCCTGCAAGGTGATCGAGAATACGCAGCGCGACCTCAACATCGCCCTGATGAACGAGTTGTCGATCATCTTCGGCAAGATGGGAATCGATACCGCCGAGGTGCTCAAGGCGGCCGGGACCAAGTGGAACTTCCTCAAGTTCAGCCCCGGGCTGGTCGGCGGTCACTGCATCGGGGTGGACCCCTACTACCTCACCCACAAGGCCGAGATGCTCGGCTATCACCCGCAGGTCATCCTCGCCGGGCGGCGCATCAACGACGGGATGGGCAAGTACATCGCCGAACAGACGATCAAGCAGATGATCGCCGCCGGCAGCTCGATCAAGGGGGCCAAGGTGAACGTGCTGGGCCTCACCTTCAAGGAAAACTGCGCCGACCTGCGCAATTCCAAGGTTGCCGACGTGATCAACGAACTGAAGAGCTACGGCGTCGAACTGTTCGTGCATGACCCCTGCGCCGATCCGGATGAAGCCATGCGCGAATACGGCGTCTCGTTGCTGAGCTGGGACCAGCTGCCGCGCGCCAACGCCATGGTGGCGGCCGTCTCGCACCGGCAGCTGCTCGCGCTGCCGGTCACGGCGTTGCAGAGCAAGCTGGTCGCCGGCGGCTGCTTCATCGACGTCAAGGCGTCCTTCGATGCCTGTTCGCTCACGTCCGCCGGCCTGGCGGTCTGGCGGCTCTGACGGGGGATTTCAGCGGGCTGGCGTTGGCCGCCGGTTCGTCGCGGCGAGCGCGAGCAGGCAGCCGGCGAGGACCAGCGCGGTATTGGCCATGCCGCCGACCCACAGGCCGTTGGTCAGATTGGCCGCGGCATAGCTGACCAGGCCGGCGATCAGGCAGGCCGCCAACCCCTTCACTTCGGGGGCGGACCGGCGCAACAGGACGGCACTTTCGCGGATGGTCGCCAGCCAGAAGGCCAGCGCCAGGAACAGGCCGACGATGCCGGTTTCGAACATCACCTGGAGCGGGTAGCTGTGCGGGTTGGCCCGGCCATACGAGGCCTGTTTCCCCTCGAACAGGTAATAGGCCGTGATGTCGGGGCGGCTCTGCCAGTGTTCCGCGTAGTTCCCGTCGTTGATCGCCCACGCCAGTTTTTTCCAGCCGTAGCCGTAACCGGTCAGCGGACGGGCGGCAATCACGTCCCAGCAGCCTTCCCACACCGACAGTCGCTGGCTGAGTCCCTGGTTGGTCGTATAGGTGTCGCTCTTGAAGAGCGTGCGATATCGGTCGAGATGGTCGAGCTGCGCGAACTGGATGGTTCCGGCCGCCACGATCGCCAGCAGGCCGACCAGCGCCAAGCCGCGCCACTGCTTGAGCAGGATCAGCAGGACGAGGAGCGCGACGGTAATCACCACCAGCGGCGTGCGCGAGCCGTAGAGGGCAACGAGCGAGACTGCGGCGAGCAGGACCGCCCAGCCGGCGAACGCCCAGCGCCGGTTCTTGGGGGCCGCCAGCAGCCAGCCGCAGAGCAGCGGGATGTAGAAGGCGCCCGTCGTGGCATAGCCGCCCCAGAACGAACGATGCCCGCGGGGGACCCACAGCGAAAACCCGTGCTGCGACCAATAGCTGCCGACTTCGACCAGCGAGAAAAGCGTGAGCGCGCAAAAGCCGGCCAGGGCGGCAGCGACGACGCGCCAGGCATCGCTCGCCGATCGCACATAGGTGAGCGCGGCGATCAGCATCAGCGCCTGCGCGAGCAGGTCCTTGCTCAGGGCGTGAACGCTGTCGAGCGGGTACGGGCCGAGCAGCGAGACGGCAATTGCCCAGAGCGCGAGCGCGAGCGCGATGCGCGGCGCCAGTGTCCGGTTCCCGAGCTGCCCGTTGCGGCACAGGGTGACGCCCAGCGCGACGAGCAGCAGCGCCATGCAGAGGCTGCGCAAGCCGCCAAACTGGTTGAACGGTTGCAGGAAAACCAGGGCGTACCAGGCAGACAGCCCCAAGCTGTTCCAGCTAACCGGGAGCAGCGGCGTCCGCGTCATTTTTTCATGACTTCCTGCAGGCAGGTGTGGAGTTGTTGCCCATTGGCTTGCGCGCCATAGCGCTGGCGTGCCAGGTCGAGACAGTACGAGGCGAGCGTGCGGCGCAGCTGCGGGTCGTCATGGAGCTTGAGCAGCCTCGCGGCAAGCTCACGGTAATCGCCCGGCGTAAAGATCAGGTCGGCGTTTTCGCCAACCACCTCGGGCAGGCCGCCGACCCGGCTGACCACGGCCGGCAGGCCGCAGGCCATGGCTTCGGCGACGACGTAGCCGAATTGCTCGGCCAGATTGATCGCGGGCATGGCCGGCAGGATGAAAACGTCGGCTTGCCCGTAGAAAGAGGGCATCGCCTCGTAATCGACAAAACCGGTGAAGGCGATGCGCTCGGCGATTCCCAGCAGCGCTGCCGCTTTTTCCAGCCCGGCGCGCTGCGCCCCGCGGCCGACCAGCGTGATGCGCAGACCGGGGATCTGCGGCAGCAGGAGCTTGGCCGCGTAGAGCAGGGTGTAGCAGCCCTTCCAGCTGGTCAGCTTGCCGACGAACAGGACATGGAAATCGCCCGCGTCGCGCGGCGGCAGCACTGCCGGCTGGAAGGCCTGCAGATCGATCCCCGGATAGACGTGCGTGATTCTCTCGGCGGCGATTCCCTCGAGCGCGAGCGTCTGCGCGCAGGTTTGCGTGATGGCGACGAAATGGTCGACGTGCGGAAAGGCGAATTCCCGGATCAGCAGCGAGCGTTCGGCGAACAGGTCGACGAAGGGAATCGTGAACGGAACCCAATAGACCAGCTTGAAGCGCGCGCCCTTGGCCTTGAGCGACGCGAGGGTGTAGAGCGAGTGTTCCGAACCGGTCAGCGCGATGTCGAACTCGTCGTTCGCAACGGCCGCTGCCAGTTCGAAATAGTGGAAATCGCGTTTACGGTCGAAATCGTTTTCGCGCAGGCGTTGCCATGCCTTGAGCGGCGCCTTCAGGATGTGCCGGGCCTGCTCCTTTTCCGAGAGGATGTATTTGGCCTGCCGGGTCACGTTCATTCCCGACTTGTTCTTTTCGGAGATGAAGAAGGTTGTTTCTGGAATGTCGTCGAAAAGCTGGGCGAAGAAGCGCCCGATGCCGTGATCTTTAAAGACTGCGAGCTTCATCGGAAAGAACCTTTCGGACGGCAAGGACGATATGCCGGTTGTCGCTGTCCCTGACGCAGGCGCGCGTGCCGACGGCGCAATCGTAGGGGGCGAGGAAGGCGTGCGAGCACGGCGCGCAGGCCAGTTCGGTGGGGATGACGATGGCGCGCTGGCCGACCGGGCGCTGGTCTTCCGGATCGGCCGGCCCCATCACATCGACCACCGGGATGTTCCTGGCGTCGGCCAGATAGGTGATTCCCGAGTCCACGCCGACGTAGATAGCCAGCCGATCGAGCAGCGCGGCGAGGTCTTCCAGCACGACGCGGCCGGTCGCATCGATCAGCCGCGAGCGGTTGGCCGCGGCGCACAGTCCGCACAGTTCGGCGGCCAGCGCGCTGTCCGCCGGCGATCCGATCAGGACCAGTCCGCTCAGCGAATCGATCTCGAGCAGCTGGCGGATCAGGTCGGCGAGCTTGTCCCGGCCCAGCTCCTTGAGCTTGTTGCCGCTGCTGACGCCCAGACCGAGCCAGCGCTCACCCGGGCGTTCGGCAAAGACGCGGTCGACGCGCTCGCCGGCGCCCGGCGCCGGCACGATCTCCTTGCCGGGCAGCGGGGTGTGGGCGTCGATCCCCAGGCGCCGCAACAGCGCCATGCCGCTCTCGACGGTCATCCGTCCCTGCCGGTGCGGCTCGGCAGCGCTCAGGAAAGGCGCCGCCAGCCGGTAGCTGCGGCCGCCGAAATTGGGCAGGAGGCTCGCCCGGCGGGGCACGCCGGCAAGGAAGGGAATCAGCAGGAAGGCCTGGTTCGGGCTGATGCAGACCGTCGTGTCGAAACCTTCGCCGCGCAGCAGGCGATAGAGCGCCAGGCGCCCGGCGAAGCCGCGCAGCTGGCCGCCGGTGAGCGTGAAGACGCGGTCGACGCCGGGCTGCTGGCGGGCCAGGGGTTCGGCCAGCGGATTGACCAGGAGACTCAGGCGGGCGTCGGGGTAGGCTTGGCGCAGCGCGCGGATCAGCGGCGTGCTGCAGATGTAGTCGCCGATCTTGGCGGTCTGGATCAGCAGGATGTTGGCCGGCACCGGGGATCGGCGGTGCAGCGCCAGGCGCAGGAGCGCCAGCGGCGCGAGCAGCCAGGTCAGCAGCAGGTAGCTCACGCCGCCGCCTCCAGCAGCAGCGCTTCGACGCTGCTCACGTAGTGCTCGATCGAGTAGTTCTGCAGAACGTCCTGGCGCCCCGCAGCGCCCATCTCCCGGCGCAGTTCGGCATTCTGCAGCAACTGCTGCAGGTGGTCGGCCAGCGCGTCTTCGTCGCCGTAGGGGTAGAGGAAGCCGCTCAGACCGTGCTTGACGAGTTCCCTCGAGCCGACGACGTCGCTGGCGATCACCGGCTTGCCGAGCAGCATCGCTTCGAGGACGACGCGCGGCAGGCCTTCCTTGGCCGAGGCCAGCACGACGATGTCCATGGCGGCGGCCCAGGCCAGCGGCTGCTGCTGGAAACCGGCGAATTGCGTCTGCCCGGCCAGTCCGAGCTGTTCGGCGAGCCGGGCGAGACGCTCGCGTTCCGGGCCTTCGCCGACGAGAACGATGTGCAGGGGCTGCGTGCAGCGTTCGTGCACGCGCGCCGCCGCGCGCAATAGATGGTCGTTCGCCTTGCGCTCGATCAGCGAGCCGATGCTGCCGATGACGAGCGCGTCGCCGGCGCTGGCCGGCAGGGCGACCGCGTCCGGCAGGCGCTGGCGTCCGTCGATCGCGTTGTAGACCACGCGGCACAGGTCCGGGCGAACGCCCTGCGCGAGCAGCGATTCGCGGACGCCTTCGGAGACGCAGACGATGCGCCGGGCGATCCGGTTGACGACGGCGGCTTCCTGCGCCTGCAGCGTGACCTCGATGCGACAGTGCTGGACGACCGGCAGGTTGGCGATCTCCGCTGCGAGATAGCCCTCGAGGTTCGACGAGGGCTGGTTGTTCATGTAGAGCAGATCGAACTGGCCCCGGCCCAGCCGGTCGGCGATCCGCCGCGCCGACGGCAGGATCCGCCAGCGGCGCTCGATGGCGTGCAGCAGCCGCCGCCGGCTTTCGGGGAAGGGACGCAGCACGCCGCGCGTCAGTTCCTTGGCCAGCTTGGCCCACAGCGGCTGGCGCAGCGGCGGCTCGATCTCGAGCGGAATGCCGATCGCGGCGAGTTCGGCGCGCAGGTCGGAAGCGTCGCCCTTGCGGTAGTTGCGGTAGAAAAACGCGGTGACCTCGAAGCGCTCGCGGTCGATCCGCTTGAGCAGCTCGATCATGCTGTTGGTGCCGCCGCCCCATTCCTTGCCGGTGTCGAGCAACAGGATGCGTTTTTTCATGCGGGAGCTTCCTCTGTCGGCGCAGGGGTCTCGAAAACGCCTCCCGGTGCGCCGTCCAGCTTGCCGATGATCGCCTGCTCGACTTCATCGACGCCGATGTTGGCCATGCACAGCGGCTCCGCGTAGGGGCAGCGCTTCGACAGGCAGGGCTTGCAGGTGATCCACTTCTGGATCACCACGTGTTTTGTGAAGCCGTCGGCCGGTCCCGAGCGGCGCCAGTCGGACACCGCGAAGAGCGCGACGACCGGCGTTCCGACGGCGATCGCCATGTGCATCGGCCCCGTGTCGCCGGTGAGCAGCAGCGCCAGCCGTTGCATCAGCGCCGGCAGTTCGGCGAGCGACGGCTCGCCGGCGGCGATCCAGACGCGGGCGTCGCCGATGCCGGCAGCGATCTTCTCGGCCAGCGGCCGTTCGCCGGGCGCGCCGGTCAGGACGATCCAGGCGTCGGGCCGGCTGGCCAGCAGGCGTTGGCCGAGCTCGACGAAACGGTCGGCCGCCCAGCGCCGGCTGAGCGTCGAGGCGCCGGCCTGGAAGCCGATCAGCGGGGCACCCGGCGCAATGCCGCGCGCGGCCATCCGCTGATCGAGGCTGATCGTTGCCGCCGGGCTGGGCGTCAGCGTCATCGAGCGGTCGGTCGGCGCGCCGCCGGCCAGCGCGGCGACGGCCAGGCGCTGGTCGATGCCGTGCGCGAAGTCACTCCAGCGCCGGACCGGCTCGGCGTTGCTGAGCAGGAAGCGGAAGTCGTTGTCGTTGGGCAGCTTGAAGCGGAAATCGGCGCCCGACAGGTAGGCCAGCGGCGTCGCCTGTGGCTCGTTGCCGTGCAGGATCAGCGCCAGGTCGAAACGGCGCCGGTTGAGCAGCCAGGCCAGGCGGAAGAAGCGCCGGTAGCCGCCGGCGTAGGGGATGATTTCGTCGATGTCCGGATTGTTGGCGAACAGCGTTGCGTAGTTCCGGTTGAGCAGCAGGCTGATTTGCGCGTTCGGGTAGGCGAGGCGCAGGCTGCGCAAGGCCGGCGTCGAGAGCAGGGTGTCGCCGATCGCCGTGCAGGAAATCGCCAGGATGCGCCGGATCGACGCGCCGCCGAGCCGCGCCGCGTCGGGCTGGCGCCGGTCGGCGGCGTGGATCAGGCGCAGCGCGGCGTGCAGCAGGTTCTTGCGCAGACGCAATCCCATGGTGCTCAGTGGCCCTTGAGCCGGCCGTACCAGCGCGCCAGCGTCGGCGAGCCGTAGAGGCGCAGGCGGCTGGCGAGCCAGCCGGCGCCCCGGTCCTTGACGACGATGCGCGGCAGGCTGGCCGGGTCGGCCGGCTGGCAGACGGTGCCGGGGCGGGTGGTGTAAAGGTGCGTGAATCCCTGCGCGCGGGCGGTCGCCTGGTAGTCGGCGTCGAAGTAGCCCTGCGGCCAGCACAGATGGTTGCTGCAGGCGCCGAGGCGCTGCCGCAGGGTTTGCCGCGAGCGCTCGAGGTCCTTGCCGAGCGCCGCGGACTTTTCCGCCGCGCTGGCGCTGACCTTGTCCCAGCGCGTGTGCGAGGCGGTGTGCGAGTGGAACTCGAAGATCCCTTCCGCCCGCGTGCGCTCGACCTCAGACCAGCGCATGACGGCTTCATCGCAACGCCCGGCTGCGATGGATTCGTAGCAGGCGCGGTGGTCGAGCAGTGCCGGCG
>JBAQRB010000222.1:0-6173 GCA_049295655.1 Rhodocyclaceae bacterium | reverse complement strand
TCACCACGTCGGCCTGCGCTGCGCCGTGGCCTTCCGGGTCGGGGATCAGGCGATCCAACACGTTGCGCAGCTGGTACGGGTCCCTGATCCGCTTGCCATACGACACGTAGGCGCGCTGCAACGCAGGGGCGATGCGCGCAGTCGACGAGGGGATTGCGCCGGAAACCGTCGATGCCGCGATGCTCGCCTTCGGCATGCCGATGGGGCCGATCGAACTCGTCGACATGGTCGGGCTCGACGTCGCGCTGGCTGCCGGCAAGGGCCTGTCCGCGGCGGGCGCCGAGCCGCCGAAGTGTCTTGTTGCGCTTTTCCAGGCCGGTCACCTCGGCAAGAAGACCGGCAAGGGCTTCTACGACTATGGCAGCGGCAGCGGCAAGCCGGCCAAGGTGGCGGCGGGTGCCGTGCCGCCCGGCCTCACCGAGCGCCTGCTCAAGCCTTTGCTCGATCGCACGCAGCAACTGGTCGACCAGGGAATCGTCGCCGACGCCGACCTGGCCGACGCCGGGGTAATATTCGGCACCGGCTTCGCCCCATTCACGGGCGGGCCGCTCAATTACCTCAAGAACCTGCGAGCCTGAGCGATGACCGACCACCTTGCCCGACTGCCGGACCGGCCGCCCACCTTGCGCGTCATGCCCTTGCCCGCCGACGTCAACCAGCACGGCGACATTTTCGGCGGCTGGATCATGGCGCAGGTCGACATCGCCGGCGCGATCCCCGCCATGCAGCGCGCACGCGGCCGCGTGGCGACGGTGTCGGTCAATTCGTTTCTCTTCAAGCAGCCGGTCTCGGTCGGCGATGTCGTCAGCTTCTTTGCCGAAGTCGTCGCCACCGGGCGCACCTCGATCAAGGTCAATGTCGAGGTCTATGCCGAACGCAACCCAGCGCAACCGATCACCGTGAAAGTCACCGAGGCAACGCTGACCTATGTTGCAATTGATCAACACGGCAGCAAGCGCGAGCTGCCGAACACCGAATAATTAAGGCGTTTCATCCAGTACTACCGTTAGAATCGGGCATCACAATTTACGACACGTGGGCACTTAAAAAACCACGCACTACAACCTAAAAAGGAGTTGGGCAATGACAAGAGGGACTAACATGAAGCTGCTGCCAGCGCTGCTGCTGATGGCTTTTGCCGGTACGGCAAGCGCAGCTGGTTTTGCATTGCAGAATCAGGCCGGATCAGGCAACGGCAATGCGTTTGCCGGTGCAGCAGCCGCAGCTGAAGATGCAAGCACCGTTTTCTTCAATCCGGCCGGCATGACCTATCTTTCCGAAGGACACAATGTTTCGCTTGCCGGGACGTTGCTGAGCCGTTCCATCAAGTTTGAAAATTCGGGCACCGCTGCTGTTGCTGCGCAAGGGCTCGGTTCGAACGGTGGCGACGGTGGCGGACTGGCATTGATCCCTGCGGGCTATTACGCCTATTCGATATCGCCCAGCCTGCGTCTCGGCCTGGGGGTTTCTCCCACGTTCGGCAATAAAACTGAATATGACCAGGACTTTATTGGGCGCTTTTCCGGGTACTTTGCCGAGATGAAGCAGGTCAATATCAATCCCTCAATCGCCTATAAGGTAAACAACGTTGTTTCGGTGGGGGCTGGGATTAATTTTGCTCACAATGAAACCGAGTTTAAGCAAATGGTTCCAACCGGCGCTGCAACGGCCGTGGTTGGCGACCTTAAAGGTGATGATTGGGCGATGGGATATAACTTGGGAGCAATGTTCCAGGTTTCTCCGAGCACCCGCGTGGGGCTTGCATATCGCTCAAAAATCAAATTCCATCTGGAAGGCGATTTCAAGAACGGTGGAGCTAGCACGCCAATCAAGGCTGATCTGGAAATGCCGGATACTGTTTCTCTTGCGGTCAGCCAGAAGCTGAGCGATCGCTGGGAAATGCTTGGCGATGTTACCCGGACCGGATGGAGTTCGATCGACCGAATCAATGTGCAGAATAAAAATACCGGAGCCGCAATTACGTCTTTGTCGTATAACTTCAAAGATGCCTGGCGTGTGGGGCTCGGTGCGAATTATCAGTACAGCGATGCGTGGAAGCTTCGCTTCGGCATTGCCCATGACAAGACGCCCGTACGTTCCGCTGCCGATACGACGATGACCCTGCCGGACTCTGATCGTACTTGGCTTTCATTCGGTGCGAAGTGGGCGCTGACGAAGAAAAGCTCTCTGGACATGGGGTATTCGCATATTTTCTTCAAGGATGCTTCGACGGCCCGAGTCGTTAGTCTCGGTGGCTTGGGTAGCCAAACGGTTCGTGGCAAATGGACCGACAACAGCGCTGATCTGCTGTCGGTTCAGTACAACCATACCTTCTGAGCGAAGTTTTTCGCTGCGCAAAAACGCCCCGGTTTTCCGGGGCGTTTTTTTTCGCACATAGTTCTTGACGTCGCAATCGGACATCGTATAATTCAAACGTTCGTTTAATCGATGTGCAGCATCGCTCCGGGATGCCCCGGCGGACCCAGACAACAAAAGGAGAACAGCTTGAGCAACTTCATCGTACGCAAGGCCGCCGTACTCGGCGCGGGGGTGATGGGGGCGCAGATCGCCGCGCATCTCGCGAATGCCGAAGTGTCGGTCGTGCTTTTCGACCTGCCGGCGAAAGAGGGCGATCCGAACGGGATCGTCAGGAAAGCCATCGACGGACTCAAGAAGCTTGAGCCGTCGCCGCTCGCCACCAAGGATCGCGTCGCCTACATCGACGCCGCCAACTACGATCAGCACCTCGAACAGCTCAAGGATTGCGATCTGATCATCGAGGCGATCGCCGAGAAGATGGAATGGAAGGACGATCTCTACCGCAGGATCGCGCCGTTCATCGCGCCGAACGCGATCGTCGCCTCGAACACCTCGGGGCTGTCGATCAACCGCCTGTCGGAAGGCCTGCCCGAGGCGCTGCGCTCGCAGTTCTGCGGCATCCACTTCTTCAACCCGCCGCGCTACATGCACCTGGTCGAACTGATCGCGACCCGGACGACTGCGCCGGCGCTGCTCGACAAGCTCGAGTCGTGGCTCGTTTCGCGCCTCGGCAAGGGCATCGTGCGCGCCAAGGACACGCCCAACTTCGTCGCCAACCGCGTCGGCGTCTTCTCGATCCTCGCCGTCATGCATCACACGCAGCAGTTCGGCCTCGGCTTCGACCTCGTCGACGCACTGACCGGTCCGATCATCGGCCGTCCGAAGAGCGCGACCTACCGCACGGCCGACGTCGTCGGTCTGGACACCATGGCGCACGTCATCAAGACGATGCAGGACACCTTGGGTGGCGACACGCCCGATCCGTGGCACCGGTACTACGCCGCGCCGGCGTGGCTTTCGGCGCTGATCGGCCAGGGCGCGCTCGGCCAGAAGACGCGCTGCGGCATCTTCAAGAAGGAAGGCAAGACGATCAAGGTGCTCGATCTCGCGGCGCAGGACTACCGCGATTCGGCCGGCGAGATCGCGCCCGAAGTCCTCGCCATCCTGAAGAACAAAAACCCCGCCGAGAAATTCGCGCAGCTGCGTGCGAGCAGCCATCCGCAGGCGCAGTTCCTGTGGGCGATCTTCCGCGACATCTTCCACTACGTCGCCTTCCATCTCGGCGACATCGCCGACAATGCGCGCGATATCGACTTCGCCATGCGCTGGGGCTTCGGCTGGTCGCAGGGCCCGTTCGAGTCGTGGCAGGCAGCCGGCTGGAAAGCCATCGCCGAAGCCGTCAAGGCCGACATCGACGCCGGCAAGGCGATGAGCAGCGCGCCGCTGCCGGCCTGGGTGTTCGCCAGCGAAGGCGTGCATGCGGCGCAAGGCTCGTACTCGGCAAGCGCCGACCGCTACCAGCCGCGCTCGTCGCTGCCGGTCTATCAGCGGCAGATCTTTCCCGAGCGCGTGCTCGGCGAGCAGAGCGTGCAGGGCACGACGCTCTGGGAAAACGCCGGCGTGCGTTTGTGGACGCTGCCCGAAGTCGATGCTTCGGTCGGCATCCTGTCCTTCACCACCAAGATGCACGCGCTCGGCCGCGACGTGATCGAAGGCGTGCAACAGGCGGTCGCCTTTGCCGAGAACGATCTCAAGGCGCTGGTCATCTGGCACGAAGCGCCGTTCGCCGTCGGTGCGAATCTGAAGGAAGTCGCCGAAGGGCTGGCTGCCGGGCAGTTCGACCTGCTCGAGCAGCACGTCGGCGAATTCCAGAAGGCGTCGATGGCCTTGAAATACGCCAAGGTGCCCGTCGTTGCTGCCGTGCAGGGCATGGCGCTGGGCGGTGGCTGCGAGTTCCTGATGCATTGCGCGAAACGCGTCGTCGCGCTGGAAAGCTACATCGGTCTGGTCGAGGCCGGCGTCGGCCTGCTGCCGGCCGGCGGCGGCTGCAAGGAGTTTGCCATCCGCGCCTGGGAGAGCGCCGCGAAAACCGGCGGCAACGACCCCTACGAGTTCATCCAGCCGGTGTTCATGACCATCGCCATGGCCAAGGTCTCTACGAGCGGCGCGCAGGCGAAGGAACTCGGCTTCGTCCAGGCTTCGGACAAGATCGTCTTCAACGCCCACGAACTGCTCTACGTCGCGATCCGCGAAGCACGCGTGCTGTTCGAGGCCGGCTACTACCCGAAGCTCTCGCCGCGCAACATCAAGGTCGCCGGCCGCACCGGTATCGCCAACTGCGAAATGATGCTCGCCAACATGAAGGAGGGCGGCAGGATTTCGGCGCACGACTACGCGGTGGCGAAAGCCGCCGCGACGGCGCTGTGCGGCGGCGACGTCGAGACCGGCTCGCTGGTCGATGAAGTGTGGCTGCTCACCGTCGAGCGCAAGCTCTTCGTCGAGCTCTTGAAGACCGAAAAAACCCGGCAACGTATCCAGCACATGCTGGAAACCGGCAAGCCGCTGCGCAACTGAGCGACAGGAGAATACACATGAGCAAACAGATTCAGGACGCTTACATCGTCGCCGCGACGCGGCTGCCGGTGGCCAAGCGCAAGGGCATGTTCGGCCACATCCGCCCCGACGACATGCTGGCCCACGCCATCAAGTCGGTGATGGCGCAGGCGCCGGGGCTCGATCCGGCGCTGGTCGAGGACGTCATCGTCGGCTGCGCCATGCCGGAAGCCGAGCAGGGAATGAACGTCGCGCGCATCGGCGTGCTGCTCGCCGGCCTGCCGAACAACGTGCCGGGCGTCACGATCAACCGCTTCTGCGCCTCCGGCGTGCAGGCCGTGGCGATGGCCGCCGACCGCATCCGCCTCGGCGAAGCCGACGTGATGGTCGCCGCCGGCACCGAAACGATGTCCTTGATGAACCAGATGATGGGCAACAAGATCGCCATGAATCCGGCGATCTTCGAGAAGGAGGAGAACTACGCGATCGCCTTCGGCATGGGCCTCACCGCCGAGAAGGTCGCGCAGCAGTGGCAGGTCTCACGCGACGATCAGGACGCCTTTGCGGTGGCCTCGCACCAGAAGGCCTGCGCGGCGATTGCCGCCGGCCACTTCAAGGCCGAGATTTCGCCGTACGCGATCAAGACGCATGTGCCGAACCTGCAGACCGGCGAAGTGACGATCCGCGATTTTCTCGCCGAAATCGACGAAGGCCCGCGTTCCGATAGCTCGCTCGAGCGCCTCGCCAAGTTGAAGCCGGCGTTCGCTGCGCGCGGTTCGGTGACCGCCGGCAACAGCTCGCAGATGTCCGACGGTGCCGGCGCCGTGCTGATCGTCTCGGAAAAAATCCTCAAGCAGTACAACCTCAAGCCGCTGGCCCGCTTTGCCGGATTCTCGGTGGCCGGCGTGCCGCCCGAAATCATGGGTATCGGCCCGATCGAGGCGATTCCGCGCGTGCTCAAGCTGGCCGGCATCCGGCAGGACGACGTGGACTGGTTCGAGATCAACGAAGCGTTTGCCGCGCAGGCGCTGGCGGTGGTGCGTACGCTGAAAATAGATCCGACGAAGGTCAATCCGCTCGGCGGCGCGATCGCGCTGGGCCATCCGCTCGGCGCGACCGGCGCCGTGCGCACGGCGACCATCGTGCATGGCCTGCAACGCACGAAGCAGCGCTACGGCATGGTGACCATGTGCATCGGTACCGGCATGGGCGCGGCCTGCCTGTTCGAGTCGATTCTCTGATCTGCAATTTATGATGTCGTTCTCCCGCACCGGGAGGCCGACACACCGAGTGTTGTGTGC
>JBAQRB010000221.1:0-18143 GCA_049295655.1 Rhodocyclaceae bacterium | reverse complement strand
CGACGTCGCGCAGCGCGCCGCGCGTGTGCCAGGTAATCACTGCCGCCGCCAGCGCCGCCCGCTCGCGACCGTATTTTGCGTAGAGGTACTGGATCACCTCCTCGCGCCGCTCGTGCTCGAAGTCGACATCAATGTCCGGCGGCTCGCCACGCTCCTTCGAGATGAAGCGCTCAAAAAGAAGGCTGGAGCGCGCCGGGTCAACCTCGGTGATACCCAAGGCGTAACAGACCGCCGAATTGGCCGCCGAGCCGCGCCCCTGGCAGAGAATGTGGCGGCCGCGCGCAAAATTCACGATGTCGTAGACGGTCAGAAAATACGGCTCAAAACCCAATTCGCCGATCAGACCGAGCTCATGCTCGATGCGCTCGCCGACGCTCGCCGGCATAGCCACGCCGTAGCGCCGCGCCAGTCCCCGCCCGACTTCGGCACGCAGAAACTCAGCCGGACTCTGGCCATGCGGCGCCACTTCATCCGGGTATTCGTAGCGCAACTCGTCGAGCGAAAAATTGCAGCGTGCAGCGATGAGCAGCGTTTCCGCCAGCAGCGCCGGCGGGTAAAGGCGCGCCAGGCGCAGTCGGGTACGCAGGTGACGTTCGCCGTTCGGAAAAAGCGCATGGCCGGCGGCAAAGAGCGTGGTATTGAGGCGGATCGCACTCAGCGTGTCCTGCAACGGCCGGCGCGCACGCAGATGCATATGCACATCGCCGGCGGCGACTGCCGGCAGTCCGCTCGCGTCGGCCAGCGCAAGCAGACGGGCCAGGCGTAGCGCATCGTCGGGGCCGGCATGTAGCTCAACGGCCAGCCAGGCACGGCCGGGAAAGCGCCCGGCCAGCCAACGGCCGTCTTCCGGCGTCGCCAACTCGCCGGGTACCCACAGGGCGAGGCAATCAGGAAGCGCGCCCGAGTTGAAGGCAAAGTCGCCGAACGCATCAAGATCGCCACGCGTCAGGCGGTATTCGCCCTTCGCAGCCCGCCGCCGGGCAAGCGTGATCAACGCTGAAAGATTGCCGTAGCCGGCACGGTTCTGCGCCAGCAGTACAAGCTTGAAATCGTCGCCGGCAAGCCGGAATTCGGCGCCAATGATCAGCGGCAGGCCGGCTATCTTCGCTGCCTTGTGGGCACGCACGACACCGGCCAGCGAGCATTCGTCGGTGATGGCCAGCGCGTTATACCCAAGCGCCTGCGCCCGTTCTACCAGCTCCTCCGGGTGCGAGGCGCCGCGCAGGAAGGAGAAATTGGAACAGCAGTGAAGTTCGACGTAACAGGGAAGCGCGTTGGCCAAGGCAGAATACTGTAATTAATTACAGTATTCTGCCTTGGCCAAACAGATGCGGCAAGTGGATTGAAAAAGTGGAGGCCTTACAGACAGGCAAAAAGCTGCGGGGAGACTGAGCGTGTCGGCAAGCAAGCCTGCAAACAGCTTATGAAGGGCTTGTCGTATTCAAGAATATGCCGCTCAAACCAGAATTCGACGTAGCGCAGGAAGGAATAGACGTCGCGCACATCATGAAGAACCTCGTCCATCCCCTTTCGCAACGCACGCAGATTGCAGCGATGCGTCCTGGCGTGCAGTGAGAAATCAAGCCCGGCCTGCTCGGCGATGCGCTCTTCGGCGGCGAAATGGTACTCAAGGAAAGCAAGCAACGCTTCCATCTGCTTGATCGGCTGGTAATTGTTTTCAAAACAGGCCGTCTTGAGCGCTTCGATATGGCAAAAAACCTGCTCATGCTGCGCATCGACCTCGGGAAAATCGACCAGCAGGGACTCCGGCAACAAGTTCGAAAAATCCGCTTCCATTACCTGCCTCCTTTGTGCGAAGTCTGATAATTTTTATGGATGAAGTATAGGAAACGGTATTTCGGAATGCCAGAAAGTGCTGGCCCGGCTTTCTGGTGCCAGCAAAAGCGAAGGATCAGGGGTTGCCGGTGCCATCCTGGACATGGGACTTCAGGAGGACGGCAAAGGGCTTGTCTTCCTCAAGGATATGGCGCTCGAACCAGTACTCGAGGTAACGCAGGAAGGAATAAACATCACTGGCCCCCCGGCGCACCTCGTTGAGCGCTTTGCTCAAGACGTACAGATTGTCGTGGTGAGCCTTCGTATGCCGGGAAAACTCAAGTCCGGCCTGCGCGGCGATACGCTCCTCGGTGGCGAAATGGTGGCCGATAAAAACCAGCAGATCATCGAATGCCGAAATACCCGAATAGCCGCCGTCAACGCAGGCCACTTTGAGCAATTCAATACGTGTGAATATTTCCTGATGCTGTTCGTCGACTTCCGGGTGATCGATCACCAAAGCCGCCGGTAGCAGGCGTGGGATAGTTATTTCCATGAACAGCCTCGCTCAATAGGGCTTCTCGGTTTCCAAAGTATAAAAAAATGCCGGGGCAAACACCAGAACAATCCCCCGGATCAGGCAAAAACCCCGTGCAGGAACCACCCGGCCTCGCTGCGAAATATCCACAGCCACTCACTGCGCGGCGATAGGACAACAAAATAATCACGGCGTACGTCGCCAAGCGCATCCGCTTCGGCGGCATCCCACCAGCCACTTTCGATACGCTCCGGTCCGGCCAGCAACTGCAAGGGGCCACCACGCTGTGGCCGGCCATCGACTTCGTGCAGACTCTGCGGGCGGGGCAGCAACCACAGCGGACGCGGACCGCCTGTTGTGGCGGGCATGGCGGTACTTACCGATACCGTCTTGCCAACCGGCAGCAGCGGCGCAACCAGGCGCGAAGCATTCTCCGGACGATGCTCGGCAAACGTTGCCAGGCCATGCACCCGCGTCTCGCCCAAGCGTGCCTGCAAGCGCTCGACCAGTACCGCTATCGAGTCGCCGCCCCGGCCCTCCCCGCACTCGCCGAACAGGCTGGCCGCGTATCCGGAAAGCAGTGCCGGCGCTTCGGCACGCAAGGCGATCTGCACAACAGCAGCCGGCAATTCGAGCTGCTGCAGCCGCTCGACGAGAATCCGGCCGATCCGCTCGGCATCGCGTGTCACGCCGGACAGGCCAAGGGTCAGGCAGGTCGCCGGCGATGGCCGCGAACCGCGCTCGTGTTCGAACTCGAAAATGCATTCACTGATCCCGGCGCTGCGCGCGGTAAGCCAGCCGCACAGTGCGGCAATCAGGCGGCGACCGGAAAACCCCAGGGCCAAGGTGTTTTCAACCCGCCCCGGCAATTCCAGACGCTCGAAAAAATGCTCCGGAAAAGCAAAACGTGGCCGGGGGTCGGGCAAATCACCGAGCGCCCGCGAGAGATCGTCCGTGAACCCGACACCGAGACGACGAGCCAGCCCGGCGCGCGGCAAACACAGCACGTCGCCAAGCAAACGCACGCCAAAACCGGCAAGACGCGCCTGCTGCTGCGCCGATAACGCAAGTGCCGCGAGTGGCAAGGCGGCAAGGTGCTGCGGCAGATCGGCGGCAGCAAGGCAAACATGGCCGGCACCGGCCTGCGCCAGCCACTGCGCGGCAAGCGGTGTTGGCGCGAAGGCCGTCTGCAGCGTAAAACCCTGCTCGCAGCAAGCCTCGACAACCCGTTCAAGCAAAAGCGCTGTACCGCCGAAAAGACGCAATGATCCGGCCACTTCGAGCAGCAGGGTATGCGGCGCCAGCAGGCAGACTTCGGAAGTGAACGCGCCGGCCCGGCAGGCCAGCCGTTTGAGCGCAACCTGCTCGCGCACGCAGTCACGCTCCAATATGTGCAACTCGGGCAGCAGCGCCCAGGCACTGGCCAGTCGCATGCCGGGCCGCACGCCAGCCGACGCGGCGGTCTCGTCGGCGACGACGACGTGCTCGCGACTGACAACGGCGCTAGGCGGTGGCTGGCTGGGAAAGGCTTCGAGCGGAAGGCGCGGCAGATGCAGTGCAAGCCAGAGCATGAGGCAGGCGGAGCGAAGCTGAAGGACGATCAATGGCAATCGACAGCGGTGCCGGCCGCGCACCGCCACGGCGCTTGAGCAGACGGACAAGCAGCCGCTCGCCCCGACTTTCCAGCGCCAGACGCAAGGGAGCCGGCGACGACTGGCCGGCGCAGCTTGCCGGACGAAAGGCAAAAAACAGGGTGCGACTGGCTTCGGCCGCGAGCTGCAGACGGCGCAGCGCAGTCATGCCGGCCTCGGGCAGCCAGGCGACGACGGCACCGACGCCGTCGGACGCCAGCGCACGCTCACAGGCCCAAGGGGCATCACGGCCGGGCGCACTGGCAACTAGCAGGCGGGCCAGCGCGATCCCGCCCTGCTCAAGCGCCGGGGCATAGAGCAAGTATGGCGGCGCAACGCAGACAAGCCACGCCAGTTCGTCGCCGGAGATGCGCGCCAACGCCGGCAGCAGCAGCCCCAGTTCGCCCACCCCGCAGCGTGCCGGCAGCAACTCGATCAGACCACCGCGCGGCCAGCCACCGCTGGGTAACTCGGCATCGAGCTCGGCGAAACCGCTCGGCACGCCGGGCAGCGGTGCGCTGGCGAGCGCGTCGCCGCGCCAGACATCCGGGCGTTCGAGAATTTTCGAAAGTGCTGCCGAGGAAGACATGGCACGATCGCTCAGAACACTTGCTCGCTGCGGATCAGCCCAACGGCAATGCCTTCGATCGCCAGCGGCACGTTGCGCGTATCGACAATGATCGGATCGAAATCGGGATTCTCGGCGACGAGCTCGACAATATCGCCTTGCTGCCGGAAACGCTTGACCGTCACCTCGTCATCGAGCCGCGCAACGACGATCTGGCCATTGCGCACCTCGCTCGTGCGATGCACGGCGAGCAGATCGCCATCGAAGATACCGGCGTTGATCATCGACAGGCCGCGCACGCGCAGCAGGAAATCGGCACGCGGACTGAACAGGTTGGCGTCGAGCGCATAACGGTGCTGCACATTTTCGACGGCAAGAATCGGGCTGCCGGCGGCCACGCTGCCGATCAACGGCAGGCCAAGCTGCTCGACCAGACGGATGCCGCGCGCCGACCCTGGTTCGAGCACGATACTGCCTTTCTTGGCGAGCGCCTTGAGATGCTCTTCAGCGGCATTGTGCGAAGCGAAACCGAAGGCCGCAGCAATTTCCGCCCGTGTCGGCGGTGCGCCCAGCACCTCGAGGCTATTGCGGATGAAATCCAGAATTTCCTGCTGCCGTGGGGTAAGCTTGATCATGATTTTTGCCTGCAATTCAGATACTGTATTTTTATACAGCAAACACCCGAAAGGCAAGTAAAAATTTGCCCTCTGCAAAACAGGGCGAAGCGGCTGGCATACAAAACACCCCGGCGTTATGATGATGCACTGTAGCGAAGCGCGCGCCAGCAGATCTGCTGACGGACAAAACCTTTTCGGGAGAATCGCTTTTGGACAAGAAAACACCACCACCGACCACCTCGCAGCGCAAAACCCAGGGCACTGTGCCAGCAGCAGCCAGCAAAAAGCCGGCGCGCGCGCCGCGCAAAACTGCCGCCGGCGACGTTTCCCCTGCCCACACCGCAAGCGGAATCGAAACGCATGCGGTGGCCGACGCAGTGGATGCAGCGCAAAACGCCAAGCAGAATGCCCTGCGTGACATCCTCGCACAAGCATCGGCCAACGATACCGCTTCGCTCGCCAAATCGCTCAAGGCGATCATGGCCGGCGCCTCGCCGGATGACGCTGCCGCACTGCGCGAAGCGCTTCTCAGCCAGAACGAAACACTGCCCGGAAAGCTGCCCAGCCGCCCCGACGATGAACTTTCGGACGACTGGCGCAACGGCGGCTACCCGTATCGCAACCTGATGTCGCGCAAGAACTACGAGCGGGAGAAATACCGCCTGCAGGTCGAACTGCTCAAGCTGCAGGCCTGGGTCAAGGAAACCGGGCAGCGCGTGGTCATCGTCTTCGAGGGGCGCGACGCGGCCGGCAAGGGCGGCACGATCAAGCGCCTGATGGAACACCTCAACCCGCGCGGTGCGCGTGTCGTCGCGCTGGAAAAACCCAGCGAGCAGGAACGCGGCCAGTGGTATTTCCAGCGCTACGTGCAGCACCTGCCGACCGCCGGCGAGATCGTCATGTTCGACCGCTCGTGGTACAACCGCGCCGGCGTCGAGCGCGTGATGAACTTCTGCACCGCCGACGAATACGTCGAATTCATGCGTCAGACGCCCGAATTCGAGCGCACGCTGGTACGTAGCGGCATCCACCTGATCAAGTTCTGGTTCTCGGTCAGCCGCGAGGAGCAGCGCCGCCGTTTCAAGGAACGTGAAGTCCACCCGCTCAAGCAATGGAAGCTCTCGCCGATCGACTTGGCCTCGCTCGACAAGTGGGACGACTACACCAAGGGCAAGGAATCGATGTTCTTCTACACCGACACCGCCGACGCGCCGTGGACGGTAATCAAGTCCGACTGCAAGAAGCGCGCGCGCCTGAACGGCATGCGCTACGTACTGCACCGGCTGCCTTATACGAAAAAGGACATCGACCGGATCGGTCAGCTCGACCCGCTGCTGGTTGGCCGCGCCAACGTGGTCTATGAACGCGGCGAGCATGCCGAGGGGCCGGTTCTCTGAGCCGTCCCAAGGTTGCGGGCGCACGAGCCTGACGATCAGCCTTTCCTTGAACCGGTATCCGCACGTACCGGTTTTTTCTTGCCGGCCGGCCGCGAGCGCCTTATTTTCATTCCCTCGATGACCGACTGCCGGAACGAGAGAAGTTCGACCAGGCGAGAGGCAACCAGATGGTTGATCGTCCCCTCGGCGATGACGCCCTTGGCGTCGGCCTCGCCGATCGGCAAGCCGGTCAGCAGTTCGATCGCATCGTCGGCGTGCTCTACCGCCGCCACGCGGAAACGCCCGGCGGCCACCGCCTCGACCACCTCGCGCTTGAGCATCAACTCATTGACGTTGGCCGCCGGAATGATGACGCCCTGCTCGCCACTCAGCCCTTCGGCCGCACAGACATCGAAGAAGCCCTCGATCTTCTCGTTGACCGCACCGATCGGCTGCACGACGCCGTACTGATTGACCGATCCGGTGATCGCCCAGTTCTGGCCGACCGGAATGGCGCCGATCGCCGAAAGCAGCGCGCACAGTTCGGCCAGCGAAGCGCTGTCGCCCTCCACTTCGCCGTAGGTCTGCTCGAACACGAGACTGGCCGTAAACGATAGCGGAATCCCGCGCCCGAAGCGCGCGGCAAAGAATCCGGCGAGGATCATGACGCCCTTCGAGTGGATCGGGCCGCCCATTTCGATCTCGCGTTCGATGTCGATCATCTCGCCATCGCCGATGCGCACGGCCGCCGTGATGCGCACCGGGTGGGCAAAGACAAATTCGCCGAGGCTGACCGCGGCGAGCGCATTGACCTGGCCGATCTGCGTGCCGTGCGTGGCGATCAGCACCTGACCGCGCCTTATCGCCTCGTAATGGCGCTCGCGCAGGCGGTCGGCGCGGCGGACCTGCGCCGCCAGCGCCTGCTCGACGTGTACGCAATCGACCAGCGAAGCGTCGCCGGCCAGATAGTCGGCCTCGTGCAACAGATCGGCGAACGGCCGGGTCAATGTCGTCAGCCGCTCGGCGTCGCGGGCAAGGCGGGCGGCGTGCTCGATCAGCCGTTCCACCGCCGCACGCGTCAGGGGCTTCAGCCCGTCGCGGCGGGCCAGCGTGGCGATCAGGCGGGCGAACAGCGCGGAGTTTTCGGGCGAACGCACCACCTCGTCGTCCACATCGGCGGCGACCTTGAACAGCTCGGCAAACTCCGGATCGAGGTCGACCAGCAGGTAATGGATCATCGGCTCACCGACCAGGACCACCTTGACGTCGAGCGGCACCGGCTCGGGCTGCAACTGCAGCGTGCTGGCCAGACCGTACATCTCGCCAAGCGACTCGATGCGGATCTCGCCACCGTGCAGCGCCCGCTTGAGCCCCTCCCAGGCATAGGGCTGTGCCAGCAACTTGGCCGCATCGACGATCAGATAGCCGCCGTTGGCGCGGTGTAGCGCGCCGGCGCGGATCAGCGTGAAGTTGGAGACCAGCATGCCCATGTGCGCGACATGCTCGACCCGCCCGACCAGATTCTGGAAGGTCGGATGCGTCTCGAAAACAACCGGCTGGCCGGCACAGCCGGCGTTATCGACGAGCAGATTGACGAGATAGCGCTGGATCGAGATGGTGCCCGTAAACAGCAGGTTCTCGACCTCCGGCTCACTTTTCTGCGACTCGCGCATCGTCTCGCCGGTCTCGACCACGTCGCGCTCGACGGCATCGAGAAAGGCCAGCACCGCGGGCAGGTCGGCATAGCTCGGGCGCAGGTCTTCTAGCAGATGGCCGACCGCACCGCGCAAGGCATCGCGGCTGGCCTCCTTGAGCGCATCCTGCAATTCGCGCCGCCAGCGCGGAAACTGGCCGAGCAACTTGAGCAGCGGCCCCTGGAATTCCTCGACGGCGCTTTCCAGCGCGCGCTTGCGCTCGTCGGGCAGTTGCTCGAATTCCTCATCGGACAGCGTTTCATCGCCGCCCTCCTTCGCCGGCATGAAGGCGAAACCGGCAGCGCTACGCACCAGTGCCACCCCGCGCTCCAGCGCGGCATTGCCGAGCAGCCGCAAGCTGCCCTCCTGGCGGTCCTTGAAGTTCTCCTGCAAGGCGCCGACCCGTGCGCGGTATTCCTCGCTCTCGAAAGCGGCAGTGATCGCCGGACCGAGATCGGCGACAAAGCGCTGCATGTCGTCGCGCAGCCGGCTGCCCCGACCGGCCGCCAGTTGCAGCAGGGAGGGCTCGGCGGCGGTCGTGAAATTGTTGACGTAACACCAGTCGGTCGGCGCGCCATTGCGCCCCTGCGCCTCATTGACCAGGCGCTCGACCAGCGCATGCCGGCCGCTGCCCGGCTCGCCGAGCACAAAAAGATTGAAGCCGCTGCGGCGGATGGCCAGGCCAAAGCGCAGCGCCTCGACCGCACGCGGCTGGCCGAACGACTCGTCAAGCGCCGGCAGTTCGCCGGTCTGCTCGAAAGCGAGGTGATCGAGCAGGCACGGGGTGTGCAGCCGGATGGCTTCGAGGATGGTCGCTGACATCGGTCGCCTCTCGGTGAAAACGCTGTATGGCTACAGACGATAGCACCGGCGGCCGGTGCCGACTACATCGCCTGCATGATTGCCGCTGCCAGCACTTCGTCGGTTTGCGCGCCCGATACCGTCAGACGGCGCTGGACGATATAGAAAGGCACGCTGCCGACGCCCAGTCCGCCGACCTTGCCGACCAGCGACTGGAGTTGCTGCATTCCCGTATTGCTTTCCAGATAGGCGAGCACGTCGTCCTTGCGGTCGCCGCACTCGGCGGCAATGTCGGCCAGCGTCGCAATATCGCCGATGTCCTCGCCGCGCTGGAAATGCCCGACAAACAGGCGCTCGACCAGGGCCTCGATCTCGGCTGGCCGGTGGCCGGTCGACTGGGCGCGATAGACGAGGCGATGCGCGAGCAAGGTATTCGGCTGCGTTGCGATACGCTCGAAGTCGAACTCGACACCGGCGGCACGACCGGCGTCGGCAACCTCGATCAGCGTCTTGGCCGCCTGCGTCGCACCGCCGAATTTGGCTTCGAGAAAGGCGCGATAAGGCGTGCCGGCGGGCGGCGTATCGGGGTTGAGGAAATACGGCAGCCAGTTAAGCTGGAAGCGCACCTTGGGATGTTTGGCCTGCACCAGCGCAAGCGCCTGAGCCAGACGGCGCTTGCCGATGAAACACCAGGGGCAGACGAGGTCGGAAACGATATCGATGGCGACGTTCATGGGGATCAGCGTGAAGTAGAAAAAAGAGGGCAATAGCGAAGAGAACAATAGCGCAAAGCATTGATGCATCAGGCCGGCACCTTAACACAGCTTGATATTGGCGCATTCCCGACTTCGGCTTTCCGTATTTTTCAGACGCCCAGAAAAAAAGCTCCAATCAGGAGCTTTTTTTCAATACCCGGCTCGGGAATTTCAGAGCCTGAAGCAAATTATTTCACTTCAAATTCTTCTTTTTTCCGCCCGCTATCAATCTTCTGCTTCAGCCATCCCGGAAACGGCCCCTTGCCGCCGTAGGTATCGGCCGGGTTGGTATCGCTTCTGTATTTCACGACTTTAGCCGAAACGGTCTTGGCCTTTTTACCCGACTTGGCAAAGCCGAGGTCTTCTGCAGTCAATTCGTATTTCTCGATAATCGCCCGTGCTTCGGCAATTGCCGAACTGATCTGGCTCTTCCTGACCTGCACGGCTTCGTTCTTCAGCACTTCGATTTCCTGCATTATTTCATCGTAACTTCTGGTCATAACATCTCTCCCGAAAAATGGCTGCAAGGCGCTTTATATCATGGCAGGCATATTCGAAGAAAGATTATTTTAATTCCAATCATTCACCCGGCCACCAATGGGGAAATAAACGAATATATTAAAGGCCCAAAGCGGAAGCATTTGTATTGACCGACAAAAGCCGGCGAATCACGAAGGCACGGCCCCCTAAAGCGACGTCAAGGATTCCAGCGAAACCGATTTCCGGTACACCATTCCCTGGAAGGTAGCCAGCAGATCACCGGCCTCGTTACGAATGCTGACCTCGAAGCTGGCCAGTTTTGGAGAATTGTTCAGCTCTCGCGATTCGGCAATCAGCTTCCCTTCCCGCGCACCCTTGAAAATGGAAATCGACGAACTGATTGACAGTGCGAGCTGTCCCCGCGAATTGCTGGCAGCGGCAAAAGCGAAATCAGCCAGGGTAAAAAGCGCACCGCCATGAACAGTTTGCGCAGCATTCAAATGGTAGGGCTGCAACGTCATCTCCGCCCGCGCATACCCTTCGCGCAACTCGGTTATCGTCATGCCATTGTGGCTGGCAAAGGCATCGGCCCGGTTGAAGAAGCCCTGAATGCTTTTCATATCCATCGACAATTAATTTTCACCAAAATTCAAATACCCGGGCATTCGGCAACAACACCCATTCATTATCCCCGGGCAGAAAATACAAAACAAAATCAGCAATAGCGCTCGATCATCTTCAGCGAAATCGAGTAACTGTGTCGCAATTGTTCTTCGCTATAGCGGTGTTCGGCGCCGACCGGGCAACTGACGCGGGCGATGCAGGTCGCCGCACAGCGCGATGCGGGCTCCCGGCGGTAGGCGATGCACCTGTCGAGCGCGAAACCGCCGCCGGCAAGCGCGCCGGCTGGGCAACTGGCAATGCAAATCTGGTCGGCACAACACGCACACGGCGATTCGCCGGCTTCCGGCAAGGAGGGCTCGAAATCGGTATCGGCCAGCAGCACGACACGATAGGCGGACCAGCTGCCCCACTGCGCGCTGACGCCCACCCTGAACGGCGATTCGTGGTGCCAGCCGGCGAGCTTGCCGAGCGCCTGCAGGCCGACCGGGAGGTCGCCGGGGTAGATGATTTGCCGCACCCGGCCGGGAGACTGCGCAGCGAACCAGCGCTCGACGGCGCCGACACTGAAGTCGTCGATCGGGTTTTCCGAGGCGATTGCGCTGCGTTCCGCTGATTTCTTGACCGAATCCCACAGGACGCTTCCGGCGTGACCGATCAGGATCAGCTGGCGGTAGCGTTGCGCCGGATCGAAGCGGCTGCGCAGCGCACTGGCCATTGCAACAGGCAGCGCGTCAAGGTCGAAAATAGCTTGCCGGTTGAGGCCGACGCCATCGAGTGCGCTGAAGTCGGCCGCCGTCATGGCGTGCCGTCGATCTGCGCCAACGCCTGTCCGATGGCACTCGAATCGACCGGGCGGACGAGACGCGCCACCTCCCTGCCCGCCTGCAGAAAGATGAGCGTCGGCCAGAGCTTGACGGCGAACGAACGCCCGAGCCGGCGACCCGGGCCGTCCTCGACCTTGAGGTGGCGAACCTGCGGATGGGCGGCCAGCGCCGAGGCGATCAAGGGCTGTGCGGCGATGCAGTGGCCGCACCATGGCGCGCCGAACTCAACGACGAGCGGTCCGGCGAACGCATCGATTTCGTCACGCGTCAGTTCGCTTGGCTGACTGCCGGCCGCGTTGTTGCCGCTCTGTTCCATCGTCTTCCCCAAAAAAACCACCGGCCGGCAAGGCCCGCCCAATGGCGATCCAGCCTGGCAATGGCCCGTAGATCGTTTAAACATGCGCCTCTCCAGCCAGCACCCTGCGCAGATCGCCATTTGGCGCGCCGCGCAGGGCGATCAGCTTTGCAGTTCGACGCGCTCGCGGAAGAATTCGAGCGCTTCCGGGTTGGCCAGCGCCTCGAGGTTTTTCACCGCCCGGCCATGCACGACGTTGCGCACGGCGAGTTCGACGATCTTGCCGCTTTTCGTGCGCGGGATGTCGGCGACCTGCAGCACCTTGGCCGGCACGTGGCGCGGCGTCGTGTTCTGGCGCACCTGCTGCTTGATGCGGGCGACCAGCGCGTCGTCGAGCGTCACGCCCTCGCGCAGCTTGACGAAGAGAACGACGCGGACATCGTGATCCCAGTCCTGCCCGATGACCAGCGACTCGACGACTTCCGGCAGCTGCTCGACCTGGCGGTAGATCTCGGCGGTGCCGATACGCACGCCGCCCGGGTTGAGCACGGCGTCGGAGCGCCCGTAGATGATCATCCCTTCGTGCGCGGTGAGCTCGACGAAGTCGCCGTGACACCAGATGTTGTCGAAATTCTCGAAATACGCCGCGCGGTACTTGCTGCCGTCGGGATCGTTCCAGAAGCCGACCGGCATCGCCGGGAAGGGCTTGGTGCACACGAGTTCGCCGCGCTCGCCCTTGCCGGGAGGGATCGCTTTCCCTTCGTCGTCGTAGACAGCGACCGCCATGCCGAGGCCGCGGCACTGCAGCTCGCCACGATAGACCGGCAGGGTCGGGCTGCCCAGCGCGAAGCACGAAAGGATATCGGTGCCGCCCGAAATCGAGGCGAGCAGGACGTCGGCCTTGATCTCGCGGTAGACGTAGTCGAAGCTCTCGGGCGCCAGCGGGCTGCCGGTCGAGAAGATGGCGCGCAGCGCGGCCAGCCGGTGCGTTTCGCGCGGCTTGAGGCCCATCTTGGCGGCGGCGTCGATGAACTTGGCCGAGGTGCCGAAATGCGTCATCCCTTCGGCGTCGGCGTAGTCGAAGAGCACCTTGCCGCTTCCCGACGCTCCCTGGGCAAACGGGCTGCCGTCGTAGAGCAGCAAGGTGGCGCCGCAAGCCAGGCCGGAGACCAGCCAGTTCCACATCATCCAGCCGCAGGTGGTGAAGTAGAAGACGCGGTCGCCAGGATGCACGTCGCCGTGCAGCTGGTGCTCCTTGAGGTGCTGCAAGAGCGCGCCGCCGTGGCAATGGACGATGCACTTGGGAACGCCGGTGGTTCCCGACGAGAACATGATGAACAAGGGCGCGTCGAAGGCGAGCGGAACGAAATCGATCTCGCGCGCCGCGAACGGCGCGACGAAGTCGGCCCAGCGCACGCCGTTGCCGATCGCGCTCACGTCGGGCGCTTCGTCGAGGTACGAGACGACGACCGTGCGCGCGAGCGACGGCATCTGCGCGGCGATCTCGGCGTTCTTGGCCAGGCAATCGACCGGCTTGCCGTTGTACCAGTAGCCGTCGACGCAGACGAGGACCTTCGCTTCGATCTGGCCGAAGCGGTCGAGCACGCCCTGTACGCCGAAATCGGGCGACGCCGACGACCAGATGGCGCCGAGCGAAGCGGTCGCGAGCATGGCGACGATCGCCTCGGGGACGTTCGGCAGGTAGCCGGCGACGCGGTCGCCGCGGACCACGCCGGCCGCCTGCAGCGCCTGCGCGAAGCGCGAAACCTGCGCATAGAGTTCGTTATTCGACAGTCGGCGCTTGACCTTGTCCTCGCCCCAGAAGACCAGCGCATCGGCCTCGTCGCGCCGGCGCAGCAGGTTCTGCGCATAGTTGAGCCTGGCCTGCGGGAACCAGCGCGCGCCGGGCATCCGGTCGCCGTTTTCAAGAACGACCGCGCCGCGCTCGCCGAGCGCGCCGCATTCGTCCCAGACCGACGTCCAGAACGCCTCGGGCTGCGCCACCGACCAGCGCCAGAGGCTGGGAAAATCGCTGCAGCCGGCGTTCCAGCGCGCGTTGACGGCGCCGATGAAGGCCGTGACCTTGGCCGCGGCGATGCGTTCGGCGCTCGGGCACCAGAGTGCTTGTTGATCCATGGTCTCCTCCTCCATCGATTTTTATTGTGACAACACCGCGCGCAATTCGTCGGGGATGGCCACCGACTTGCCGCTCGCCACGTCCATCCAGACGATCTTAGAATCCCCCGTCGCGTACAACGTATCGTCGCCCTGGCGGCGGATTTCGTAGTGCGTCGGAATGCTGCTGCGGCCGGGTTGTCCGACGAACATCCGGATGTCGACCGTGCCGGGGTAGTTGAGCGGGATCAGGAAGGTGCAGCTCGCGTTGATGATCACCGGTGCCTCGCCCTGCGGCATTACCTTGAAACCGCGCTGCTCGAGGTACTCGACGCGGATCTGCTCCATGAAGCGGAAGTAGATCGTATTATTGACGTGGCCGTAGGCGTCCATGTCGCCCCAGCGGATCGGAATCAGGCTGCTGTGTACGAGTTTGTGCGGGCTGTGCATTGCGTCTCCTTGGCTGCCTTGCAGGGTTGTGCTTGACGTGTCGATGCTTTTTTCCATACGATACCGTATTGTCAAAACCATAACAAGAAATCACCCCGAGGAGAGGAAGAACATGCAACGCGAAGCGATGGAATACGATGTCGTGATCGTCGGCGGTGGCCCTGCCGGGCTGGCCGCGGCGATCCGCCTCAAGCAGCTGGCCGCCGAAAAGGCCGGCGAAATCAACGTCTGCCTGATCGAAAAAAGCGCCGAAATCGGCGGCCACATCCTCTCCGGCGCGGTGATGGACCCGAAGGCGCTGGCCGAACTCTTCCCCGACTGGCAGGCGCTCGGCGCGCCGCTCAAGGCCGCGGTCAGCGAAGACCGCTTCTACATCCTCAGCGAAGACGGCGGATCGCAGGTGCCGAACTGGCTGCTGCCCGACTGCTTCCACAACGAGGGCAACTACGTGATCAGCCTCGGCAACGTCTGTCGCTGGCTCGGGGAGCAGGCCGAAGCGCTCGGCGTCGAAATCTACCCCGGTTTTGCCGGCGCCGAGATCCTCTACCACGACGACGGTTCGGTGAAAGGCGTCGCCACCGGCGACATGGGCGTCCTGAAAGACGGCAGCCACGGCCCGGCCTACCAGCCGGGAATGGAACTGCACGCCAAGTACACACTGTTCGCCGAGGGCTGCCGCGGCCACCTCGGCAAGCAGATCGAGCAGAAATTCAAGCTGCGCGACGGTGTCGACCCGCAGGTATATGGCCTCGGCATCAAGGAACTGTGGGAGATCAAGCCCGAGAAGCACCAGACCGGTCTCGTCATCCACACCGGCGGCTGGCCGCTGGAGCCCGACACCTACGGCGGCGGCTTCCTCTACCACATGGAAGACAACCTCGTTTCGGTCGGCTTCGTCACCGGACTCGGCTACACCAATCCCTACCTCTCGCCATACGAGGAATTCCAGCGCCTGAAAACCAACCCGAAGATCCGCGACTTCCTCGAAGGCGGCAAGCGCATCGCCTACGGTGCGCGCGCGCTGACCGCCGGCGGCCTGCAGTCGCTACCGAAAACGGTGTTCCCGGGCGGCGCACTGATCGGCGACGACGCTGGCTTCCTCAACGCAGCGCGCATCAAGGGCTCGCACTGCGCGATCAAGACCGGTTCGCTGGCTGCCGAAGCGGCTTTCGACGCGGTTGCCGCCGGCCGCACGAGCGACGAACTGACGGCCTACCCGGAGGCCTTCCGCCAGAGCTGGCTGTACGAAGAGCTGTACAAGGCGCGCAACTTCAAGCCGTGGATGGCCAAGGGGCTGCACCTCGGCGGTCTGATGTTCGGCATCGACCAGCTGCTTTTCCGCGGCAAGGCGCCGTGGACGCTGCACCACAGCGGCCCCGACCACGCCAAGCTGAAGAAGGCCGCCGACTGCCAGCCGATCGCCTATCCGAAACCCGACGGCGTGCTCACCTTCGATCGCCTGTCGTCGGTCTTCATCTCGAACACCAACCACGAGGAAGACGAACCCTGCCACCTGACGCTGAAGGATGCGTCGGCGCCGATCAGGATCAATCTCGCGCTCTACGACGCCCCCGAGCAGCGCTACTGCCCGGCCGGCGTCTACGAGATCGTTCGCGACGAGGCCGGCAACAATCCGCGGCTGCAGATCAACGCGCAGAACTGCGTGCACTGCAAGACCTGTGACATCAAGGACCCGACGCAGAACATCAACTGGGTGGTGCCGCAGGGCGGCGAAGGGCCGAATTACCCGAATATGTAACCCGCCTGCAATCAAAGTTCTCTAAAATATGCCGTCTTCGCGACGGCGTATTTTTTCCTCATGCATCCACGCACCCTGACGATTGCACTGCTCCTGCTGGCCAGCCCGGCGCTCCACGCGGCACGGCCTTTCGTCACCGACGACGCGCGGCTGACCACCGCGCAAAGCTGCCAGCTCGAAAGCTGGCTGCGGGTTTACGCGAAGAGCAGCGAACTTTGGGCACTGCCGGCGTGCAACCTGGGCGGCAATCTGGAAATCACGGCCGGCGGCGGTCGCGCACGATTCGACAATGCCCCCTCGACCAGCGACTACGTCTTCCAGGCCAAAACGCTGTTCAAACCGCTCGAAACCAACGGCTACGGCATCGGCCTCGCGGTCGGCAAGGTACTCCATCCGGAGGTCAATCCTGGGCCAAACCTGCTCGGCAACACCTACGCCTATATTCCGCTCACGGTTTCCTTTCTCGACGACCGCGCGCTGGTGCACAGCAATCTCGGCTGGCTGCGCGATCGCGCGACCCGGCGCGACAACCTGACCTGGGGCATCGGCGGCGAGTTCGCACTGAACGGCCGGCTCAGCGCGATGGCCGAGACCTTCGGCGACAACCGCGACAAGCCCTACTGGCAGGCCGGACTGCGCTTTTTCCTGGTCCCCGACCGGGTGCAGATCGACGGCACCTTCGGACAGCAAGCGAGCGGCCCAAAAGAAAGCCGATGGTTTTCCATCGGCTTGCGTTTTACTCCCGACCGCCTGTTCTGAGCGGTCACCGCCGGCTCAGGTTTCGAGCGCGATCACGATCGAATAGATTTCATCGCCGGAAGCGGCGACCACTTCGAGCACCGTACCCTGATCGAGTCCGAGCGTCACGCTGCCGTTTTCCGGAACGTCGATGCGCGAATCGAGCGCGTCGAAAGGATCGGGGCAAGGCGATAGCGCACCGGCGACATAGAGCAGATCGCCGAGCGTCGCCGGCGGCATCGACCCGCTGTAATGACGCGCGGAAAGCACGGCCTTGACCACCGACTCGGGCAGGTCGAGCTGGCCGAGCACCAGCGCACCGGCGCGGCTCCCCAGATCGTTGATCGTCTCGGCAAGAAGCACCGGGTCTTCGAGCAAGGCAGGATAGTCCGCCACGCGCGACAGCAGGTAGAAGCGCCCGAGGTCATGCACGATGCCGGCGAACATCGCTTCGTCGGGATTGAGGCTGGTCAGCTTGCGGGCGATGACAAAGGACAGTGCGGCGACGTGGATGCTGCGCTCCCAGAGCCGGTTGGCCAGTTCGCGACAGGCGCTGTGCCGCTGCGACTGGCGCAGCTGATCCATGATCAGCAGCATGGCCAGCGACTTGATCGGGTCGAGGCCGACGCGCATGACCGCCTGCTTGACGTCGCGCACGGTCTGGCTGGCCGGATTGAGCGCAATCGAATTGGCCAGGTGAATCACCTTCGCCGACAACAGCGGTTCGGCAACAACCACCCTGGCCAGATCCGCAAAGCCCAGATCGGGGTTTTCAACCGCCTTCATGACCCGCCGGCTGGCATCGACGCTGGTCGGAAAACAAAGTTCGCCGACCGAGGCTTCGCCGACGACCCGGCGCAGCGCTTCGGCGGCTTCACGCGTTGCTTCATTCATGCAGCACTCCTGAGCAAAACCCAACGGCCATTCTACCCCAGCGCCTTTATCCAATGGCGGCAGCGTCAACGCAAGCGGCCGGTCTAGCGACCGGCCGTCTGTCCTTTGCCACCCAATGCTTCAGGCGAAAGTCAGGATCGCGTCAGAACATGTCTTCCGGCAAAGCCATCACGCCCACCGCGCCGTCGGTCACGCTGCTCGCCAGACC
>JBAQRB010000220.1:0-8240 GCA_049295655.1 Rhodocyclaceae bacterium | reverse complement strand
CGCCACGCCGATGGCGTGCCCAGTAACGCACCTTGGTCAGCAGTTCTCCGCCGATCTGTACGATGTCGAGCTGGACGAAGGACGATTTTTTTGGAATGAAGTCGACCGCGCCGTATTCCATGGCTTTGAGCGTCGTGGCGGCGCCCCGCTCGGTCAGGCTGGAGATCATGATGATCGGCATGGGGAAGCGACGCATGATTTCCCGCGTGGCTTCGAGACCGTTCATCTCGGGCATTTCGACATCCATGGTGACGACGTCGGGAGCGAGTTGCTCGACCATCTGGACCGCGATGAGTCCGTTACGGGCCTCGCCAACGACTTCGACACCGGGGTCTTCATGCAGCATTTTCCGAATCGCGGTACGCATGAAGGCGGAGTCGTCCGCGATCAGCACGCGTATGGTTTTGCCGGTCATGCCTTGAATCTCCCGACATCGGCTTCCAGACTGGCCGCCAGCGCTTCAAGGCGAGCCGCGGCGTCTTCACTGCCAGCGGCGGCTTCCCGATTGCCGGCAGCCATGCCGACAATGCGCCCGATCTGTTCGACAATCGTTTCGCTGGCCTGGGTTTGCTGATCCAGTGCATGGGTGATCTCGCTAACCGCCTGGCCGACCGCTTGGGTGCCGCCGCCAATCACTTCCATCGATTCGCGGGTACTGCCGGCAAGCATGACGCCCTGCCCCACCCGGCCGACGACGTTGCCCATGCAGCCGATGGCGACGTCGATGCTGCTCTTGATGGCGCCGACCATATCGGTAATTTCATGGGTCGATTGCGCGGTGCGCTCGGCAAGCTTGCGCACTTCGTCGGCCACGACCGAGAAGCCGCGCCCCGATTCACCGGCCCGTGCAGCCTCGATCGCGGCATTGAGTGCCAGAAGGTTGGTCTGCTGGGCAATGTCCATGATCACGCCGACGACGGTGGAAATCCGCTGCGAATGGGTGCCGAGCAATTCAATGGCGCCGGAGGATTGTTCGACGGCGCTAGCCATCGACGCCATCTCGCTCGCCATTTCGCTGGCGACGCTGCCGCCGTGAGCGGCGAGTTCGCCGGCTTCCTGCGTGTATTCCCGGGCGCGGTTGGCCGACTGGCCGACCTCGTGGATACCGGTGATGGTTTTCTCGATCGCCTGCGCCATTTCGTCGGCGGCCTCGGACTGGTCGTGCGATCGCTCGGCGACCTGAGCGGCCGAAACCCGCAAGGTGCGCGAGGCATCGAGTACATCGCCGCTGCTCGCCTGTACGCTCTGGACCAGGCGATGGAAAGATCGAGCCATGCCGTTGAAGGCTTCGCCGACATCGTGCAACTCGTCGCGACTATTCAAATCGAAGCGCAGGGTCATGTCGCCTTCGGCCATTTGGCGCGCACCGTGCATGAGCAAGGCGAGATTGCCGGTGACCGCCAGCCAGACGCCGACCACCAGCCAGACGGTAAGCAAACCGCCGAGCAGGCTGACCGCGAGCATCAGCACAAGGCGTTCGCTGGCTTCGTCGCGGTGGGTCGCCAGGCGACCTTCAAGCGCCGGGAGCAGCATGCCGTAAAGCTGTTCGTAGCCTTGATCGATGGCTTGGGTGACGGTGTCGAAATAGACCTGCGGATCGGTATCGAAAGTGCCGCCGAGAATCTCGCGCTTGGGAATTTCGAGCGCACGCCCAACCTTTTCGTCCAAGCTATGCGAAAAACGATCCAGTTCACTAGCCAGTGCAGGAACCGCCGTGGCGGTCGTGGCGATGTTCTTCTGCAAGGTTTTTTGTGTGATAGCGACCTGCTCGATGAGAACGCCAAGTGCCACGGCACCTTGGGAATCGAGTTGCCGGGCAGCCAAGGCGGCGGTGCCACGGGCCCGCAAACGGCCAAGGTATTCGAGAAGTTCCGGCATGCGGACGACTGCCGCGCGGCCGAGATACTGGGTATCCACACGGTCGTCGAGCGATAGGCCGTAGTCATCGGCGGCGGCGCCTTGTGCATCGAGCGCGTGTTCGATCATGAGCGTGTGTGCAGCGATGTTCTTTTCACGGCTCAAGGACAAGCCATCCCGCGCGATGCTCTCCCACTCCTGCCGGATGCGCGCTTCACGTTCCAGCAAGCGTGGCTCGTTGACGAGTGCCGCATGCAAGGCATCCAGGGCATGCAGAACCTCCTTCTCCAGCGCTTTCAGACTAGGCAGCATTTCCTCCTTGCCCCCCAGATAGCCGGCGGAAAGCCCGCGATGTTTCTGTAGATTCTGCGTGAGTTGAAACAGGGGGGTGATGACCTGCAGCGAGGCGATCTGCCGGTCGGCGTGCGTGATATCCCGGCTCAGCGAGAGAAAAATGCTGCCGAGCAGAACGCTGATGACAAGGCCGCCGATCAATCCAACAAGGGCAAACTTCAGCGTGAAGCGCAAGCGGTTCGACAGGGCTGCCGCTGGGCGAAAAATGGCGACGATCATGAGCAACGGCAAACGCAGACGATGTTACGGAAATCGGCGTTACGTTCAACACCCTTTCTGGTACGAATTCTTGCGACATCAATCGTCATGCGGATTCCGGTCATGGTGGAGGGGGACAGCGCGGCAAAAGAGTAGCTGTTTCGGTTTTTTCAAATATATCACATCTATCATTTTCAAGCAATGACGTTCGCACCAAAAGATATGCGTTCAATGTACGCATATGAAGAATGGCAATTACTGAAATGCTGAAATGGCGTGCTACGCCTGAATCGGAAGAGATTTTCCGAAGCGCGAAGGCAAGGCGATGGCACAGTTAAGACGAAAAAAAACCGCCTCAAGGGGCGGTTTCGTCATTGCAGGGTAGGGCGATCAACTCGGGATCAACTTCATCAGCAGTGCCGCAATCATCGCCGTTTGCAACATCCCGACGCCGACAACCCAGCGGACCAACTCGCCTTTCGTCTCGGCGATTTTTACTTCCAGTTCAGCCTTAATCACGGCCACATCTTTCCTGAGTCCTGCGATATCTTGCTGAACCAAGGCGAGATCGTATTTTGTCGCCACATCCGCGCTGTCTTGCACGTCACGGACGGCCTCGGCGATGGCTTCCGCCTCGCCCTCATTTATACCGGCCTTTCGCAGTCGCTGAACGAATTGCAGCGTATCAAAACTAATAGTGGTCATCAAAAGTCCTCCAGTTGCCGAGAGTCTAGCCAAAATTCCACGCGGTCGCAAAGCGGGGCGCTCACGCCGCATCGTCCCAAGGCGCGTCCGGAATATCCTAAACCGTCACGCCGTCGCTGTCGTCCTCGATCAGCGCTCCTTGCCTGGGGTCAGCACATCGAGCGCGTTTTTTACAGATTGCTCGTCGCCGAGCGGTGATCGCATCCGTACTACAGCGCGATGTCCATCGCCCACGAAAGTGCATTCAGATGCGATTCGTTGACCTGATGGGCGGTCAATCCGATTTTCTGTGCCAGCGTGTCGAGCCGCCGCCAATCGCCATCTTCGCAGGCTTCCGCGAGATCGAGAAAGGTGCCGTACACGCCCGTGCGGTACAGCAAGGCCTCACGAATGTTGTCGGGAAGGCCGATGGTGTCGATGGCCTTGTTCATCGGGACGCCAAGAATGATGTCGATCAGCGAAAAAAGCCCGACGATGAACAAATTGTCCCGCTCGTGCCCGTTCAGCCGCTCCTGCCCGAGAATCTCGGTCAGCCGCCCGCGCGTCAGCGCGGTCCTCGACAGTGCGGAATTCGGTGTTTTTCCGTCGGCGGTCAGGAGCAGCAAACTCAACCAGCGATAGAGCTGCCGGTAACCGAGCAACGTCAGTGCCTGTTGCGTCGAGCGCAGTTGTACCGAGAGGCCGAAACCGACTGAATTGATGTAGCGCAGCAGGCGAACGGAAAGACCGACATCGCGTTTGAGTGCGGCTTCAATGACGGCGAAATCGGCGTTTTGACGAACCATGTTCAACAAGCTGATCACCCGGGTTTGTGCCGGACTGATGGTGCGTACCGAGAGCGTTTCCGGGTGTGCGAAATGAAAGCCCTGAAAACCATCGAAGTCGAGCTTCTTGCAGGTACGGAACTCGGCTGGTGTTTCCACTTTTTCGGCAATCAGCTGGATCGGAAAGCGACGCAAGACCGGAACGGCACGCTTCAGAACGTCGAGATCAATGCGCTGAATATCGAGTTTGGCGTAGTCGGCGACTTCAAGCAGCGGGACATTGCCGGCAGTCGGAAGAATGTTATCAAGGGCAATGCGGAAACCTTTGACGCGCAATTCGCGGCAGCGGGTAAGCAGCCCGACCTCGGGCGTGGCGCCGACGATCTCGAGCACGACGCGCGGCGGCGGCAACAAATCGATCAACTCGCTGCTCAGCATTTCCGGAGAGACGTTGATGAAAGCCAGGTTCTCGCCAAGCAGGAACTCGACCCCCATCTGGGTCAGGAGATTGGAGAGCACTTCGCTACCGGCGGCCATGTCGTCGCTGAAGCTGGCCTGCGTCGCTTCGGCTGAATGCCGGTAAAGGAGTTCGTAACCGATAATTTTCTGTTCACGGTCAATGATCAACTGGCGGCCGATATAAACGTTCGATTGCATTGCCGCCTCACGAATTTTTCCCGTCGGCACTTCGACGCTCGCCGGCTTGCTCTTCACCGGAATATCGCCTGCATTCTTACTGTTGCCCACGGCAAGTTGATCCATTTGCATGATGTCCTCTATCGGCCCTGAGCTTCGAATATCTTCGCCACCGCAGCGATCAGTTGATCCGGACTGAACGGCTTGACCAGATAGAGATCGGCCCCCACTGTCTGCCCTTTTTCGATATCCGCCCGCTGCCCGCGGGCCGTGAGCAGGACGACGTAAATATCCATCAATGCTGGATCGCTCTTGATCAACTCGCAGAGACGATAGCCATCCATTTCGCCGGGCATCATGACGTCGAGGATCACCAGTTGCGGGCGGAACACCGATAAGGCGGCGAGTGCTTCGCTGGCATTGCCGGCTTCCTGAAAAAGATAGGACGCACTGCCGTCGTCGAGGCTTTCCCGAACCAGCAAGCGCAGTTCGAGATGATCATCGACGATCAGTATCCGTTTTTCGCCCGCGATGACGCCGTTCTCAATGGCCATCTTTATCGTCCATCCACTGCACAGGTATGTTCGGTACTGGGGCTACCGGTAGCCAGAGGGTAATTTCACAGCCGCCCCCGAGACTGCTGCGGACATCCACCGTCCCTTTGAAAATCCCGATGATTTCCTTGACGATGGACATACCCAGCCCGGTGCCGGGAATTTTCCCCGATGTGTCGGCACGATAAAAACGCTCGAAAATCCGTTCAATCTGTTCCGGCGTCATGCCGATACCCCGATCGCGCACGATGACGCCAACCTGCCGAGCGCCCTCCGCCTCGCGCTGGCGGATCGCGACATCAATCACGCCGCTGCCCATCGAATATTTGACCGCATTGCCGATCACGTTGCTGATCGCCAGTTGTAGCTTGTCGGGATCGACCAGTACGCGAGGCAGTTGCTCGGGAATGTCGACATCGAATGACTGCCGCTCGTCCGGTCGGTAAAGTTCGGCAATGCTATGGTGGATAATCGGGGCCAGGTCGTACTCGCCGAGCTTGAAGTCCTTGCCGGTACGCGCTTCGATACGCGCCAGGTCGAGCAATTCATTGACCAGACAGACCAGTTGCCCGGCTTGGCGATGGATGATTTCAAGAAACTCGCGTTGCTTCTCTGGCGCAAAGTTACGCCGTAGCAGGAGTTCGGAAAAGCCGAATACACTGGCCATCGGCGTACGCAGTTCGTGCGCTGCGGTCGACAGGAAGTCGCTTTTCATGCGATCGACCTCAGCTTCCTGGGTCACGTCGCGGTAATACTGAACGGTGCCTTCGAGCGCACCGCGCTCATCGTGCAAGACCCGCTGTGTGCGCTTGAGAAGGGTGAGTTTCGGCCGGCGCAGTTGCAGCAGGACACACTCCTCGTCGCTGCGCTGCATCGTGCTGGGCACCACCTCGCAAAGTTCGGACATTGCCTCATCGAATGCCGCACGGCTGATGCCAAGAATGAGGTTCGCACGCAGGCCGATTTCCCGCTCGAATGCCGAATTGACGTAAGTGACCCGACTGTAGCGATCGACGAAGACGAAACCGTCCGGACTCAGGTCGGCAATGGCGTTGAGTTCGAGCGTACGTTTGGCGAGCTTCGCCTGCGCCACCCGACGCTCGGTAATATCGTGATTGAACCAGACAAGCGCGCTGCTGCCATCGACATCGTCGCGCAGTGGAAGAACATTGGTGTCCCAGGTACCTTGCTCGCCGTCCCGGCGCTCGACGGAAAGCATCCCGCTCCAGCTACCCTCCTGGTCGACGGCATCGATCGCGGTCCGGACCTGATGCGCCGTATCGTCCTCGGGAGACAGGGCAAAATCGAAGGGAACGCCGAGCAGGCGCTTTTTCGAAGTACCAAGCATCGCGAGCGCAGCCGGATTGCAGTCGAGAACGATGCCGTCGTGATCGGTCAGGATGACGGCATCGGAAATATTGTTGAACACCAAGGCCTGACGCCGCAACTCGCTTTCGGCGCCCTGGCGCCACTGGCTGGCGCGATTGGTAGCGATCAGGCTGCCGCAGACGGCAAGCAGGGGCTTGAGGAAATCGAGCAGCTCGGTGTCGTAACCTTGCGGGCGGTTGGCAAGACCGATAAAGCCCAGGGTTTCCTCCCCGTTGATCAGGGGAAGGCCGACAAAAGTGCTGACTGGCGGGTGCCCCTCGGGCAAGACATGCCGTACCGCACATACCGAGAAGTCATTGAAGACAAGCGGCGTGGTGGATTTCAGAATGGTGCCGAAAATACCGTCGAGATTGTAGAACTCCAGGCCGATCGGTGCATTCCTGGCATAGAAATCCCGGGTAACGGCGCTCCATACCGAGTCCGACATCACCTGTATCTTGAAGTAAGGCATGCCGTCCGAAGTCTGGAACGATTCACCAAGAAAACCATACTCACTGCCGGTCAGCGCAAGGAAACTCTCGAGAATTTCCTTGAGCAAGGTGTTCATTGGCACCGAACCGATGAAGCGCGACTGCAACGTGCCGATCGCGTTCAGCAAGGCATTCGAGGCGGCCAGTCCGGCCTTTGCCAGTTCGCGCTCCGTAATATCCCGGATGATGGAACTTGCCAGTACGCGCCCGTCCAGATTCATCAGACTCGTACTGATCTCGACCGGGATCTTCTTGCCGTCGGCACGCAGCAGCAAATTCTTATTGATGCTGAATTGCCGGGCCAGCGAGGAAACTCCTGGCATTTGATCGAAACCTGCTTCGCCACCAATGTCCGAAACGAATATTTCATCATGGTGGATGCCAACCAAAGCTTCTCGCGGCCGATGCAGCAAGTCGCACAGACAGGAATTGACATCCAGAATCAGGCCGCTATCCAGATCGGCAAGCAGCACGGCATCGTTGGCATCGAGAAAAATCTGCCGGTAATCGACCGCCGGGGACACTTCACCTTCCTTCATCGAAGCTTCTCCGGGTAACCCGCGTAAGCCTTCATGCATTTCTGCCCGCTCATGCCGCACGTGGACGACGCAGCGCCGGAAGGTCGTCAAGCAGCGATTTCAAATGCTCGAACGGGACCGGCTTGCGAAACAGCGCGACATCATCGGGAATCCCGCCACGCAACGCGATATCGTCCTTGTCCAGACCGGTGACCACGGCGATACGCATATCGCCGACCGTGGGGTTGGCACGCAAGGAACGCAGCATCTGGAAACCATCAATTCCGGGCATCGACAGGTCGGTAATGAGCAAATCGGGAGGGGCTTCGCCGATCCGGAGCAAGCCGTCAAAGCCGTTATTCGCGGTTAGTACGGTGACCGGTGGCTCCCACAGGGACAGGGTCGTTTCGTAGAGCATCAGCAGATCCGCATCGTCCTCCACCACCAGAACGACCGGCTTCCGCCCTGCTCGCACCGCCGTTTTCGGCTCACCAGTCGATCGCGCCACCGTGCGCTCTTCCTGCAAGCGCTTGACCGATGCGATCGTGATCCGGCGATGGCCGCCGACCGTCTTCCAGGCTTCCAGCAGGCCGCCGTCCACCCACAACTGGACGGTGCGCAGGGAGACGCCGAGCAACTTTCCGGCGTCGCGGGTGGAACAGGTGTCTGCTTGCATGAGATCGTCAGGAATATCGGTTTAATTGGTTTATTTTACACGAATTCTACACAATTGCATTTTTTGCACTTTTATCATTTGATGACTTATCATTAACAGATTCGCAGACTAAAGCGTGG
>JBAQRB010000219.1:0-16927 GCA_049295655.1 Rhodocyclaceae bacterium | reverse complement strand
CAGCGGGAATACTGGCAAAAGAACCTGAAGGTGACGATGGCGCTGCTCACCGTCTGGTTCATCGTGAGTTTTGTCGTCAGCTATTTCGCGCGCGAACTCAACAGCATTTCTGTTTTTGGTTTTCCGCTGGGCTTCTACATGGGGGCCCAGGGCTCGTTGATCATTTATGTACTGATCATCTGGTACTACGCGCATTACATGAACCGGCTCGACCAGCGCTATGGCGTCGAGCAGGATGAGATCAAGCGCTCGAAGTAGGTCGGGTTTTTACGTCACGGGATATCATGAGCATCGAGTTGCTGGTCATCGGCAGTTTGCGTACCGTCGTCGAGGTGGCGCTGCTTGCCATGGTGGGTCAAAGTGCGGTGGGCCTGTTCGCCGGCGCAGCGCGGGAGGGCAATCCGATCTATCGCTTCTTTCGCATCGTCACCCGTCCCCCGATCCGCCTGACACGCTTCGTTCTGCCCAAAGCGATCATCGACAAGCACCTGCCGGTCGTCGCTTTCTTCGTGCTGTTCTGGCTATGGATATGGCTCGCCTACGTTAAACGCTCGATCGCCGGCTGACTGCTGATCGGGATGGTGGCTAAAGCTTGGACTGCGCTTCACTCTTCTGTTAGAATGCGCCCTCTTCTGGAGAGGTGGATGAGTGGTTTAAGTCGCACGCCTGGAAAGCGTGTGTGGGATAATATCCCACCGCGGGTTCGAATCCCGCCTTCTCCGCCAGAATTATAAAAAACCGCCTCTCTTGGCGGTTTTTTTTGCCTGTGGCCGCGTATCGGCGCGGCAGCTGTGAATGACCCCGTCGTGATTCAGAGCAAGCCGACTTCGATAGAGCTGGATCCCATACAGCAGCCCATTTGCCGCCAGTACCGCCACTCCTAGGCCGATCTGAAACTCCCGCGTCAATCCGGCGGGGTAAAGGAGCGGCAGCAGGTAATGCGCGATAAAGTCCTCGCCGTAGCCGGTACCACCGCTGACCTGAAGGAACTGGTTTTCCAGTCGGGTCAGCGGGCAGTTCAAGGCGCTCAACTCAACCGTCGTCCCCCAGAGGAAGGCAGGTACATGCAGCCAGGCAAGGCAAGGGACGCGCCATACCAGCAGCCCCCCAAAAGCAACGAACAGAACAAAAGCCAGATGAAGGATCAAGACAGCATCCGCGGCCAAGTGAAGGAATGCAGGTTCCATGACATGCCAGTTACAGGGGGCGCAGTAACGGCTCTGCAAGCCAGTTCCGACGACCCATCCTGCCCCAACTATTAGCCACTACCATAGGGCCGGGTGATGATCTCCAGGAGATGCCCGTTCGGATCCCGGAAATAAAGACCTCGGCCGCCGTCGTGACGGTTGATCTCGCCCGGCCGGTGTCGGCCCGGGTCCGCCCAGTAATCGATGCGCCGCTCTCGGATGCGGTCGAAGATCTCGTCGAACTCGGCTTCGGTGATCAGGAAGGCGTAGTGCAGCGGCGTGATGTCACCCTCGATTTCGTCGAAGTCAAGGCTCACGCCGTTTGCCGTCTGCACTACGAGGAACGGGCCGAAGCGGGTGGCTGCAGCGAGCCCGAGAATCTCAGTGAAAAATCCCGCCGATTCCGCCTGGTTGTGCGCCAGGATGATGAGGTGATTGAGCTGCACTGCCATACGGCACTCCCGGACGTGGAATGGACTGAGGCATAGGCACCCACATTCCCTACTTCGTTCGCTGGTAATGGACTGTCATGAACTGCTGCCACTTGCCGTCGTCGCTCAGGCAATGGGAAGTCAAGATCCGGTAGTCGGCGGCTTTGATCTCGATCACGTCCTGGTACTTGGCCAGCTTCCCGGGAGCCGCTCCGGGCGACATGTCGGGCCCTTCGGAGTTGAGTGTCAAAACCGTCCCGCTGGAATCCAGTTCGCCGTCGTACAGCCAGATATGCGTCATCATCGAGCCGACCCAGGTGCCCACGTAGCGTTTCTTTACTGGGTTGTATCCAATCGTCATCATCATCGTTGCGGTGCCGCCGCCCGGCATCTCGCCCCGTCCTTCCGCCACAATCCAGAGACCGCCCAAGCTTCGCACCCTCTCGGTGCCTTTGCATATCTCGGCAGGCTCAGGCCCCACCACCATCTGAGCCTCTGTTGTCCATTCGCCGACAAGTTGCTGCAGCCACCTGTGTTCCTCTTGTGGGGCGGCCTGCATCGGCGGTTGCTCGGTTTGATTGGTCTGCGTACCCATTGCTTTGCCTCTTTTCGCAAACGTGCCACATCCGGATTGCCGGAATGAAAACAATTCGACACGAGGCGTGGTCCGCTGTTCCCCCGGGACTGAAAGACGAGCGAAAGACAATTTCCCGTTCGGGATATTCTCTGATTCCGCATACTCAAAAGTGGATAATATTCCCGATCGGGAAATATGACTTGCACAGATGCGGGTTCAGGTCGATAATTTCCCGAACGGGAAACCAATCAGACCATGACATCCATTCGATCACCGCAACAACTCGGCAATGTCCTTCGAGCTGCCCGCAAGCAACTCGGGCTGACGCAGCCCCAGCTGGCTCTGGCAGCAGGGGTTGGCGTGCGCTTCATTGTTGACCTTGAAGCCGGGAAGCCCACCTTGCGACTTGAAAATATTCTGCGGGTCATCGATGCCTTGGGTGGGGAAATCAAGCTGAGCGGATTGCCATCCGTTGTCGCCGACGGCCAACGCGAGGGCCACGATCATGGCGCATGAGCTGGAAGTCTGGTTATTTGCCAAGCGTGTCGGCACCTTGGCGCTGCTCGAAGGACGGCTGAATTTTTGCTATGCCCCCGGTTGGCTATCGCTACCGAACGCAGTTGCATTGTCCACCTCGCTGCCCTTGCAAGCCGAGCCGTTCGACGATCACAAATCCCGCCCATTTTTTGCCGGCCTGCTGCCCGAGGGGCAGATGCGCCGCCTGATCGCGCAGCAGTTCCAGGTTTCGGGACAGAACGACTTTGCGCTGTTGGACCACATCGGCGGCGAATGTGCCGGGGCGGTGACGTTCCTGGCGCCAAGGCAGGTTTTGCCTGCGCCAAGCCATCTCGATGATGTTCAATGGTTGAGCGATGCGGAAGTCGTCGCCATCCTGGATGAATTGCCGCGCCGGCCAATGCTGGCCGGCAGAGACGGCTTGCGGCTTTCATTGGCTGGTGCACAAGACAAACTGCCAGTGGTATTTGATGGCAAGCGCCTTGGTTTGCCTCGCAATGGCACGCCCAGCTCCCACATCTTGAAGCCCGCCATCCATGCCGTTGAGGACAGCGTGATCAACGAAGGCTTCTGCATGGCGCTGGCCGAGAGCATGCAGATGAAGCCGGCGAAGTCAAAAGTCCATTCTGTCTTGAATCGCCCGTTCCTGCTGGTTGAGCGCTACGACCGCGTTGAAGATGCCCAAGGGCACCGGCGGCGCCTTCATCAAGAAGATTTTTGCCAGGCGCTGGGTGTCGTGCCTGAAATGAAATACCAAAACGAGGGGGGGCCGGATCTGGCGCAATGCTTCGAGCTGGTACGCCGTGTCACGCGCCCCAGTGCGACGCAGGTGCTGCGCTTGCTCGACTACGTGATCTTCAACGCACTGATCGGCAATCACGACGCGCATGCCAAGAATTTCTCGCTGCTGTACTCGGGCGAGACACCCGTCTTGGCTCCGTTCTACGACACGCTCTCGACTGCGGTGTATCCCACATTGACGCCCAAGATGGCGATGAAAATCGGCAGCAAGTACAAATTCAGTGAAATCCAGGCGCGACACTGGGATCAGTTTGCAGAAGGTGCCGGGCTTGCCAAGGCGCAGACCAAAAGGCGCATTCTGACGTTGGCAAAGTCGCTGCCGCTGAGCGCTCGCAAACTCGAGTCTGATTCTGGACGCGGATTTTCTGGCAATGCCGTGGTTGAGCGAATTATTGCCTTGATTGAACAACGCTGCGCACTGACGATTCGGCGGCTTACCGACCCTGCCGCCGACGGTGATGCAGCTACCGAGAAGCCATAAAAGCGAACGTGCGGCGAGTCGGTTTCTGGCAGGAATCCAGCCTGAGGCGAATAGTCCGTTCGCCCCATGATCGCTGGCGTTCGATGCGCTAAGCGTCGAATCAGAATGAACGACGAGCTTTCCGCTCGGCAAGTCATTCTGAAAACCAGGGGAGTGTCCCTTCATGCTTGCGCCCCTGTCGCGGGCGTGCATCTGACGGGGTCCAGCCATGCGAATGCCTTTCTTTCTCCGCACCCGCAGAGTCCTTGCCACGCTTTTGCTGGCCGGCACGCCGGTGCTGCATGCCGGCGAGTGCGGCGCATCACCTTTGCCTTCTCCGTACCGACACGAGATCGATACCGACCGCGCGTTGCGCCTGAATGGCGCAGCCGCCCCCTACCGGTTCGATCAACGCTACCGGCTGGAGCCGATCGTTTCGGCAGAACTCTCGGGCAAGCCCTACTTTCGCGAGATCGATGCCGCGGCTCGCGATAGCGGACTCGATCCGGCACTTGTCCATGCGGTGGTTGCCGTTGAGTCGGCCTATCGGCCGTCGGCGGTGTCGCCCAAAGGGGCTGTAGGGCTGATGCAGGTCTTGCCGGCAACCGCATTGAGTTACGGTGTCACCGATCCGGAGAAGGTCGGCGACAACCTGCGCGTCGGCACGCGCCACCTGCGCGGTCTGATGGAGCGTTTCGACAACCGCCTCGATCTTGTGCTGGCTGCCTACAATGCCGGCGAAGGCGCGGTAAAACGCTACAACAACACCGTTCCGCCCTACGCTGAAACACGCCGCTACGTACCTGCCGTGCTCGGCAGGTACCAGGCCAGCAGCCGGCCCCTGGCCGTCAAGGCGCCGGCAGGCGAGTATCTGCCGGGCACCCGTCTGGACTCGACGATATGCGCTGGCGCGCTTCACTGAATGAATGTGCCTGGCGGCATCATCGGGGTTGCTGCTGCCGGCGGAGCGACGCCCATCGCCTCGTCGTGTTTCCGACAAGAACTTGCTGCCGTGGCTACCGTATTTTCTGTTTCAGCCCTGCGCGACGCGCCGCACGCGTTCAAGATAATCGTTGGCGTCGAGTTCGCCACCCTGCCGCTGCGCGTTCCAGATCGTTTCGCCGAGGCATTCGAGAATCGCGTGTTCGGCTTCATGCACGTCGAGGCGGGCGCGCAGCGCATCGTAGGCGGCGCGAATGCCGAAGGGCTGGTCGATGCTGATCTGGTCGGCAATCGCCAGATGCAGCGAGAGGTGGAGGAAGGGGTTCATCTGCCCGCTTTCGGGCGTGAACTCCTTCTCCAGCGCTGCCTCGGGGTTTTCGAGCAGCGCATGGTATTCGGGGTGGTGCTCGATGAGGTCGGCCGCCGTTGCCTCGGCACCTTGCAAAATGGCGTGCGCGCGGTGCTTGCGCCACGATTCGCAGAAAAACTGGCGAACCTGCTCACGTGATGGATTGAACATGGGCTTCCTTCGGATTTCCGGTGATCAGCGCGGCGACCGCAGCGTTCTGCAATGAACGATTGATTCGTTGGCCGGCGCCGCTTCCCGGTGCGATCTGGCCGGTGCTGTAGGTGCCGAGCAGCGGCAGGCCGGGAAAACGCTCGCGCAGCGCATCGAGGTCGCGGTCTTCGCAGCCGTAAAAATAGGGACCGCGGCCGATGCAGGAGAAAAGCAGTGCGGCGTCCGGCTCGGGCGTTACGGCAGCCAGTCGTTCGAGCGTCTGCCGCATGTCGGCTTCTGCCGAAAGCGGCTGGCGGATGGCCCAGGCCAGCTTCTGACCGGGGAAAGTGCGTTCGGCCAGTGTCAGCGAGCGGTCCGGATTGAGCGCGATGATCGCCAGTGGCGAGGAGCGGCCATCGGCAACAGCGGCACGCGCATCTTCGCTGCTGCGGCAGTTTTCATCGTCGATCAGTACCGCGCTAAGCAGATGGAGCGGCAGCGGTGAGTGCTTGCGGTATTCGGGGGGCAGGGCGCGCTGCAGGCTTTCCCGTGCGGCGAGTCCGCCGAGCGATTCGAGGTCGTAGCCGCTGCTGCTTTCGATCCGTTGCGGGTCGCCGAGCAGACGCAAACCGGTGGATAAGCCAACGCGGGTGCGGGCGCCGAGCAGTTGGATGCTGCAGCCCTTGTTTTCAGCGAGCCGGCCTTGCTGCCAGACCACCGGGTCGGCGTAGCCGACGGTGCCAGTGAAGTTGCCGCCAAAACGGGGGGCACCCTGCTGCCAGTCGGCCGCAAAGGTGCTGCCGCCGTAGCTCAGCACGGGTTCGCCGGCTTCGCCCGATGCCTGCGGATGGCCCAGCGCGAGCCCGTTGCCGAAAACCATGACCGCCGCCGCCGGCCGGTCGAGCACCCAGCCCGACTCGGTGAAGACGCCTGCCGCGATGCCGCCGGCGACCTGCGTGCATTGCGCGGCACGCGCAGCCGCGGTGACGGCTTGCTGTGCGTGGCGGGCAAAGTCGGGGGTCAGGAAGAGCAGGATGCCGCTGGCGTGGGTCAGCCCGGCTTTCTCCAGCGTCTGGCGGACGGTCGTTTCGGCCAACTGCGGCAGCGCTTCGTCTCCGGCAACGAGGGCGGTGGCGATGCTCATCGGGCGGCCTCTTGGTAAAGTTCGGTCTTCTCTTGGTATTCGCAAAGGTCGCTGATCGGGCAGCGCCAGCACTCGGGCTTGCGTGCCTTGCAGATGTAGCGTCCGTGCAGGATCAGCCAATGGTGGGCGTCGTGCCGGTATTCGGCAGGGACTGATTTCAGCAGCTTGAGTTCGACGGCGAGCGGCGTCTTGCCGGGCGCCAGCCGCGTCCGGTTGGCGACGCGGAAAATGTGCGTATCGACGGCGATCGCCGGTTCGCCGAATGCCGTGTTGAGCACGACGTTGGCCGTCTTGCGGCCGACGCCGGGCAGCGCCTCGAGCGCTTCGCGCGAGTGCGGCACTTCGCCGCCGTGCTGTTCGATCAACAGGCGGCAGGTGGCAATCACGTTTCTGGCCTTGGTCGGGTAGAGGCCGATGCGGTTGATGTAGGCGGCCAGCCCGGCCTCGCCGAGCGCCAGCATCGCCTGCGGCGTCGGCGCGTCGGCAAAGAGCTTGCGCGTCGCGAGATTGACGCTGACGTCGGTCGCCTGCGCCGAGAGGATGACGGCGACGAGCAGCTGGAAGGTGCTCGTGTATTCGAGTTCGGTTGTCGGTGCCGGGTTGGCGGCACGCAAGCGGGCGAAGATTTCGGCGCGCCGGGCCGCGTTCATCGGGCGCCCTGGCTAATGGCAGCCGCCGCTGGCGAGCGGCGCCGGCGCCCGGCGTTTCTCGCGCAAGGCGGCGCGGGCTTCGTACCAGTTTTTCCAGGCGATCATGCAGCCGAGCAGGATGAAGGCACCAGGCGGCAGGATGGCGAGCAGCAGGCCGGGGTAGTCGGCCGGCAGCAGTTGCAGCGGCTGCAAGCCGGGAAAAACCATGTCGATGCCCGAAAACAGCGTGCCGCCGCCGATCAGCTCGCGCATGCCGCCGAGCAGGGCCAGCGTCCACAGCATGCCGGTCCCCATGAAGACGCCGTCGAGCGTCGCCTGGATCGGCGGGTTCTTGTTGGCGAAGGCTTCGACGCGGGCGAGCACGATGCAGTTGGTGACGATCAGCGGGATGAAGATGCCGAGCACCAGATAGAGTTCGTGCAGATTGGCGTTGAACAGCAGATCGACGACGGTGACTAGCGCGGCGACGATCAGGATGAAGACCGGAATGCGGATTTCGTGCGGGATGAAGTTGCGCAGGCTGGCGATCGCCAGCCCGGAGATCGCCATCACGACGATGGTCGCCAGCGAGAGCATGACGCCATTGACCAGATTGGTGGTGACCGCCAGCAACGGACAGAGGCCGAGGATCTGGACGATGCTGGTGTTCTGCTTCCAGATGCCGTTGGCGGCGATCTGGCGGAATTCTGCGCGGCTGATCATCTCGGGCTACCTTTCTGCCTTACTTCGCTGCATAGAGTTGTTCGCGGTTTTCGGCGACGTACCTGATCGCCTTGTGCGTCGCCTTGACCACCGCGCGCGGCGTGACGGTGGCGCCGGCGATCGAGTCGAAGCGGCCGCCGTCCTTCTTCACCCGCCATTCGCGCTCGCTCAGCGCATCGAGCGACAGGCCGTTGAACTGGGTGATCCAGGGGCGCTCCTTGTTCTTGTCCTTCTTCGGTTCGATGTAGTCGCCAAGGCCCGGCGTTTCCTTGTGCTGCGTGACGCGCACGCCGGAGAGCGTGCCGTCGGCGGCAACCGCGATCAGCAGGCGGATCTTGCCCGAATAGCCATCCGGCGCCACGGCTTCGAGGACCAGCGCGCTCGCCTGGCCATCCTTGCGCGCACGGTAGACGGTCGATGCGTCGTCGAGGCCGAGCGCCGCCGTGGCCGGGATCTCGAGCGTGTCGGTGAGCGGATCGTTGTCGTAGGCACTGCGCGGCAGCACTTCGTCGATCAGCTTCATTTTCTCTTCGACGGCCGACGCGTCGATCGCCGGCTTGGTCCACAGGTAGGCGCCGGAGAGAAAGGCGGTGAACACGATGACGAAGAGGAACAGGATGATCGCCGTGCGCACGGCCATCCTTGCGGCGCTGGGCGGGGTCTGCTTGTTCGTCATTGGCGGCTCGCCTTCTTGCCGAAAATGGGCGGCTGGGTATAGAGGTCGATCAGCGGGACGCAGATGTTCAGCAGCAGCACGGCGAAGGCGACGCCATCGGGATAGCCGCCGAAGACACGGATCAGGTAGGCCAGCGCGCCGACGGCGAGGCCGAAGATCAGCTTGCCTTTCGGCGTCGTGCAGCCGGACACCGGATCGGTGACGATGAAGAAGGCGCCGAGCATGGCGCCGCCCGAGAAAAGGTGAAAGAGCGGGCTGGCGAACTGCGTCGGCTGCCACAGCCAGAGCGCGCCGGCAAGCAGCGACAGCCCGGCGATGAAGCCGGCAGGCGCCTGCCAGCCGATGATCCGGCGCTGCCACAGCCACAGTCCGCCGAGCAGGTAGCCGCCGGTGACCCATTCCCAGCCGCGGCCGGCAAAGTTGCCGAAGACGTCCTGGCTGGCCAGCAAGGCCGGCACGTTGACGCCGGTATCGCCGAGCTTGAGCGCCGTTTTCAGCGCGTCGAGCGGGGTTGCGCCGCTCATCGCATCGACGCGCGCGCTGAGTCCGAGCACGATGTCGAGCTGCTCGCCGAACGTGAGTTTCAGCCCGATTGCCGGCCATTGCGACATCAGCGCCGGGAAGGAAACGATGCACACGGCGAAGGCAATCATCGCCGGGTTGAACGGGTTCTGGCCGAGGCCACCATAGAGGTGCTTGGCGATCACGATGGCGAACAGTGCGCCGACGACGATCAGCCACCACGGCGCGAGCGGCGGGAAGGTCAACGCAATCAGCCAGGCAGTGACGATCGCGCTGCCGTCGCCGAGGAAAAGGCCGAGCGGCTTGCCGCGCAGCTTGAGCATGGCGGCTTCGCTGGCCAGCGCGGCGGCCGTGGCGATGGCGATCTGGACGAGGATGATCGGGCCGAAAATCCAGACGTAGGCGGCAATCCCCGGCAGCAGCGCGGCGAGCACCTGCAGCATGACGCGCTGGACGCTGGCTTCCTTGACGAGATAGGGCGGGGTGGTGAAATCCATCATTGATCCTGCGCTTCCTGTGCGACCGGGCTGGCGGTTGCCGGCGTCGTCTGCGGGGTGTCCTCTGCCTGAACCGCGTGCATTGGTGCACGGCGCGCTTCGATCTCCGCGATTTCCTTGCGCTGGGCGATGGTCAGGCCATCGGTATTCTTCGGTTCGGCGGCTTCGCGCTGGCGGCGGGCGCGTTCGATGGCGGCGGCAATCGCCGCTTTCTTGGCGGCGTCGGCGTCGCTCGCATTCGCTTCACCGGCCGCTGCCGGCGTGCCGTCGGCGGCTGGCGCGAGTTTCTTCTCGGCGGCTTTGGCCGCGGCGGCCTTGGCCAGGCGCTCAGCCTTTTCGGTCTTTTCGCGCTCGTCGCGCAGGTTGCGGAACTCGAAGCGCGCCTTGGCCGCGTCGGCTGCGTTCTTCTCGGCCTCGCGTGCCCAGATTTCGCTTTTCGCAAAGCGGAAGTACTGCACCAGCGGGATGTGCGAAGGGCAGACGTAGCTGCAGCAGCCGCACTCGATGCAGTCGAAGATGTTGTATTCCTGTGTCTTGCCGAAATTCTTGGCGCGCGCGAACCAGTACATCTCGAATGGCTGCAGTTCGTGCGGGCAGGCCTTGGCGCATTCGCCGCAGCGGATGCACGGCATTTCTGGTGCGGGCGGCGGAAACAGGGCCTCCGAGCTGGCGATGATGCAGTTGGTGGCCTTGACCAGCGGCGCGGCTAGGCTCGGCATCTCGAAGCCCATCATCGGGCCGCCCATCAGGTAGCCGTTGGTGTCGGCCTTCGCTTGGCCGAGGTCGATGAACTCGCGAAGCGGCGTGCCGATCAGCACTTCCCAGTTGCGGGCGTGCTCGACGTTGCCGGTCAGCGTGACGATGCGCGAGATCACCGGCTCGCCGTGCGCGATGGCGCGATACGCGGTATAGGCGGTGGCGACGTTGAAGCATTGCACGCCGAGGTCGGTCGAGCGCTTGCCGGCCGGGACTTCCTTGCCGGTCAGCACGCGGATCAGTTGCTTGGCGCCGCCGGCCGGGTAGCGCGTCGGCACGGCGATCACCGCGAAATCCTCGCCGAGCGTCTGTACGGCCTGCTGCATGGCGGCGACGGCCTCGGGCTTGTTGTCCTCGATGCCGATCAGCACGCGTTTCGGGGAAAGCAGGTCGCGGAAAATGGCGACGCCGCGCACGACATCGGCGGCGCGTTCGCGCATCAGGAGGTCGTCGCAGGTGATGAAGGGTTCGCACTCGGCGCCGTTGATCACCAGTTCGTCCATCGGCACCGTTTTCGATGCGCTGAGCTTGGCGTGGCTCGGGAAAACGGCACCGCCGAGGCCGACGACGCCGGCGTCGCGCAGGATCTCGCGCACGCGTTCGGGGGCGAGATCCGTGTAGTCGAGCGGTGTGCGCGCAATCCACTCGTCGCGCCCGTCGGGTTCGATGATCACCGAAAGCGTCGGCAGGCCGGAAGGGTGTGCCGAGACGTGTTCCTCGACGGCAAGCACGGTGCCCGAGGTCGGTGCGTGCACGGATGACGACAGCCAGCCGTCGGCACCGCCGATCAGCTGGCCTTTCAGGACGCGGTCGCCGGCTTCGACCAGCGGGTTCGGCGTGCCGCCGATGCTCTGGTGCAGCGGGACGATCAGGCGCGAGGGCAGCGGTGCCTTGCCGATCGGTTCGTGTACCGAGATCGTCTTGTTGGTCTGCGGCTTGACGCCGCCCCTGAATTTGAAGAGTTTCTGGAGCATTGGGTGATCTTTGGCGCTCAGGCGCGGCGCTTGATTTCGATGACCGGATATTTCCATTTCCAGTTGTCGAGGCTCTCGGGGATCGGCTCCATGCGGATGCATTCGACCGGGCAGGGGGCGACGCACAGTTCGCAGCCGGTGCACAAGGACTCGACGATGGTGTGCATCTGCTTGGCGGCGCCGACGATGGCGTCGACCGGGCAGGCCTGGATGCACAGTGTGCAGCCGATGCAGGTCTGTTCGTCGATGATCGCCACCTGCTTGGGCTTTTCCTCGGCATCGAGCGGCTTGGCTTCGCGGCCGAGCAGGTCGGCAAGCCGCTGCACGCCCTCGATGCCGCCCGGCGGGCAGAGGTTGATGTCGGCTTCGCCCTCGGCAATCGCTTCGGCGTAGGGCTTGCAGCCGGGGTAGCCGCACTGGCCGCACTGCGTCTGCGGCAGGATGGCCTCGATCTTCTCGACCAGCGGGTTGCCTTCGACCTTGAACTTGATCGATGCGTAGCCGAGCGCTGCGCCGAGCACGATGGCGCCGAGCGCCATGATCAGGATGGCGGTGATCATTGGTATTTGTCCAGGCCGGCAAAGCCCATGAAGGCGAGCGACATGAGACCGGCGGTGACCATCGCGATCGCCGTTCCCTTGAAGTGCGTCGGCACGTCGGCGCCCTCGACGCGTTCGCGGATGCCGGCAAAGAGGACGAGGACCAGCGAGAAGCCGACCGCGCTGCCGGCGCCGAAGAGCAGCGAATCGACGAAGTTGTACTTGTTGGAAATGTTGAGCAGCGGCACGCCGAGCACCGCGCAGTTGGTCGTGATCAGCGGCAGGTAGATGCCAAGCACCTGGTGCAGCATCGGGCTGGTCTTCTGGATGACCATTTCGGTGAGCTGGACGATGGCGGCGATGGTGACGATGAACGACAGCGTGCGCAGGTATTCGAGCCCGAACGGCAACAGCAGGTAGTGGTCGATGATGTAGCTGGCCCCGGTCGCCACGGTCAGCACGAAGGTCGTCGCCGCGCCCATGCCGAACGCCGTTTCGATCTTTTTGGAGACGCCCATGAACGGGCAGAGACCGAGAATCTTCACCAGAACGACGTTGTTGACGAGCACGGCGCCGATCAGGATGAACAGGTAGTGGGTCATGGTTCGATGTGCTTGGGAGGGCCTGCGTTCAGGGGGCTGCAATTATCCCGCGTCAGGGGGCAGCATTCAACCACGTTGGCGGTACGTATTCTCGTTTGACGTCAGGCCGTTTTGTCTTTTTCAGCGCGCAGTCTGGCGATCGATGCTGCCGCCTCGCTGACCAGCTCGGGGCCACGGTAGATGAAGCCGGAGTAGAACTGCACCAGACTCGCGCCGGCCTCGATCTTGGCCGCCGCATCGGCGCCGCTCATGATGCCGCCGACGCCGATGATCGGCAGCTCGCCGGCCAGTGCGCCGGACAGCTTTTTCAGCACTGCGGTCGAAATGTCAAAAACCGGCGCGCCCGACAGGCCGCCGGTTTCGTTGCCATTCGGCAGACCCTCGACGCCGGTACGCGACAGCGTCGTGTTGGTGGCGATCACGCCGTCCATGCGGTGTGCGCGCAGCAGGTCGGCAATCACCTGAATCTGTGCGTCGTCGAGATCGGGGGCGATTTTCAGCGCCAGTGGAACGTACTTGCCGTGCTTGTCGGCCAGCTTTTCCTGCGCCGCCTTCAGGCTGCCGAGCAGCGCGTCGAGCGCGTCGTCCTTCTGCAGTTCGCGCAGGTTTTTGGTGTTCGGGCTGGAAATGTTGATCGTCACGTAACTCGCGGCGTTGTACACGCGGTCGAGGCAGATCAGGTAATCGTCGGCGGCCTTCTCGATCGGCGTGTCGAAATTCTTGCCGATGTTGATGCCGAGGATGCCGCCGCGCTGCGGAAACTGTGCCGCAGCGACATTGACCAGCAACTGGTCGACGCCGTCGTTGTTGAAGCCCATGCGATTGATGATCGCCTGCTTCTCGGGGATGCGGAACAGGCGCGGGCGCGGGTTGCCGGGCTGCGGACGCGGCGTGATGGTGCCGATTTCGAGGAAGCCGAAACCGAGCGACGCCAGCGCGTCGATGTGGCCGCCGTTCTTGTCGAGTCCGGCGGCGAGGCCGACCGGATTGGGGAATTTGAGCCCCATCACGTCGACCGGGTCGGCCGGCACCGGCTTGGCGACGAGGCAGGCAACTCCCGCCGAATTGAGGAAGCCGACGCCCGACATGCCGATACCGTGCGCGGTTTCGGCGTCGAGTGCGAAGAAGAATTTGCGGATCAGTGGATAGAGCATCGGGCAATTTTACCGCATTGCAGCAGGGGGCGGGGCTTGGCGCGCTGCTCGGCGACACCGGCATTGCGCCATTTCCGGTGAGCAGACGAAAAAACCGCAGGCCAGACCTTGACCTTGACCATGATCGCCGGCTGGCGTCTCAGCGCAGCAGGTGGCGACGATGCACGGTGAGGTGAACGCCGAGGCAGGCGACGAAGACGAGGCCGGTCGCGGCGTGCCAGCGCTTGTTGCCGGCGGCCGCCAGCGCCAGCGAGAGCGCGAGGCTGCCGAGCATGCCGGCCTTGGCGGCGCGGTTGATGCGCACGCGCGTGGACGGCGGGAACTTGCTGCGCGGCCGGGCCAGTTCGGCGTCGACCTGCGCCTCGACGAGGCTTTCCATGGTTTCCGGGGCGACGCGCGCCGCGTCGTAGCGCACGACGATGCTGTCGGCAGCAGGCTTGCCTTCGACGGCGTGCACGCCGTCAAGCGCCTGCAGCGTCGCCTGCAGGCGCGCCAGGCTGTCGGCGTGGCGCAAGCCGGGCGCGCGCACGCGGATGCGGCCGGGAAGCGCCGAAGCGATGCGGGTCATGCCCTGACTCCTTTCGCAGAAATGGGGGAAGAAATCCCCTTGGGGGATGGGGTGGCCTTTCGCTGGGGTGTGCGCCGGCGCCGCGTGGCGCCGCCGCGCAGGGCGTTGAGCAGGATGCCGATCGTCGCGCCGTTGTGCAGGACCGACGCGGCGATCGGCGACAGCCGGCCGAGCGCGGCGGCGGCGAGAATGGCGGTGTTGATGCCGACGGTCAGCCGGTAGTTGCTGCCGATCAGCCGCAAGGTGGCGTTGGCCGAGCTCTTGGCTTTGGCGACGAGGCCGATGTCGTCGTCGAGCAGGACGACGTCGGAGGTCAGCCGGGCAATGTCGGCGCCCTGCTGCATGGCGATGCCGACGTGGGCGCCGGCCAGCGCCGGCGCATCGTTGATGCCGTCGCCGATGAAGGCGACGCGGGCGCCGTCGTCGGTCAGCCGGCGAACGATGTCGGCCTTCTCTTCGGGCAGCAGTTCGGCGTGGCAGGCATCGAGGCCGAGCGCGGCGGCGATTTCCTCGGCGCGTTCGCGGTGGTCGCCGGTCAGCATCAGGACTCTTTTCGCCCCCAACTGACGCAGGCGGGCGATGGTTTGCGCGGCGTTGTCGCGCAGCTTGTCCTTCAGGGCGATGATGCCGAGCAGGCGGCCGCCGAAGCCGATGTAGAGCAGCGTCTTGCCTTGCCGGTAGAGGCGGTCGATGCGCGCGCCCTGGCGCCGGTCGATGACGATGCCTTCGTCTTCCTCGACGAAGTGGCGCGAGCCGACGACGATGCGCTTGCCGTCGACGACGCTGGCGACGCCGTGCGCGGCGATGAAATGGACTTCCTTGTGGTCGAAATGCCGGCCTTCGCGCATGCGCGCGGCCTCGACGACAGCCAGCGCGAGCGGGTGGAAGTAGTGCTCCTCGACCGACGCGGCGAGGAAGATCAGGTCGTCGGCGGTGAATTGCCGGTCGAAGGTGATCGAGTCGGTGACTTCGAGCTTGCCGGTGGTCAGCGTGCCGGTCTTGTCGAAGACGAAGGTGTCGGCCTCGGCGAGCCGCTCGAGGACGTCGGCGCCCTTGATCAGGATGCCGGTCTTGCCGGCGCGGTGCATCGCCGACTTGAAGGCGACCGGCGTCGCGAGCTTCAACGCGCAGGCGTAGTCGGCCTGCAGCACGGCCGCGGCGCGCTGCCAGCTGCCGCTGCCGAGAAAGGTCGCGCCGGCCAGCCCGAGCACGGCCGGCACCAGGCGATCGGCGAGCTTTGCGGCGCCGAGCTGCGCCTGGCTCTTCGAAGCGAGCGACTGCTCGACGTAGTCGGCGATGCGCGCGGCGGCGGTGTGCCGGCCGACGTGCTCGGCGTAGATGCGCAGCCGGCCTTCCTCGACGACCGTTCCCGAGAGCGCCGTCGCGCCGCGTCCCTTGCCGACCGGAACGCTCTCGCCGGTCATCGCCGCTTCATTGACCAGCGCCTCGCCGCCGAGGATCGTGCCATCGACCGGGATCGTCGCGCCGGCGCCGACGATCACCGTTTCGCCGACCGTTAGCTCGTCGGCGGCGATCCGGTATTCGACGCCGTCGCGTTCGACCCAGACGAGGCCGGTGTCGGGGCGCAGCAGGCTGCGCAGCAGCTCGTCGGAGCGGCGTGCGATCGACTGCTCCAGATGCTCGCCGAGGGCCAGCATGAAGAGCGTCGTGTTGGCCGCCGTGAAGTCCTGGCGCGCCGTCGAAATGCCGACCGCCAGCGCTTCGAGGACGTGCGAGTTGAGGCCGACCGAACGCAGGTCGTCGACCGCCTCGGCGAACAGCGGCGTCGCCGCGCTCAGCGTCGCCGGCAGGCGCATCGCCTGCGGCAGCGCGTTGCCGAGCAGCAGCATGGCGCCGCTGCGGGTGACCGCTTCCAGCGTGTCGGGGCGGGCGACGGCGCTGCTGTGCCGGGGCTCGGGGCGGCAGGCGAGGATCGCCGCGCGCAGGCCTTCGGCGTCGGTCAGCTGCGCGTCGTAGACGACGATGAGCGTGCGGATCCGGGGATTGGCGCGCAGCGAGACGACGCCGGGCAGGACACCGGGCAGAGGCGCCAGCGCCCGCGCGATCGTCTGCGCGTCGGGCGGCGCGCTGGCGCTTGCCCGGTAACGGAAGCGCACGCGCCCCGGCACGGCGTGCACCGGGTCCAGCGCCGAGAAAAGGGGAGGGGCGCTCTCGTCGTGAATGGCGACCCCGTTCGTCTGCTGCGTCATCGACTGCCTCAGGCCGCTGTTCCCTGTTCCGCTTCGAGTTCGGCGCGCAGGTCGGCCGCCTGTTCCTTCATTTCCTCGAGGTTGCCGAGCACACTGGCGTAGAGGTTCATCCCCGATTTCATGATCTTGCCGCGCAGTTTTTCGTCGCCGAGCACGTAGATCGCCGCGGCGCCGAGCAGCGCGCCGAGCAGCAGTTGCTGGCCCGGCCGTACATCGGCGAGCCGCGCGAAGACGCCGCGCTTGCCGCCGGCCATCGTCCCGAGGCCGTTGCCGCCGTTCAGCATGGCCTGCACAACGGCCGCCTCCATCTCACGCTGCATGCGTTTGCGGTCCTTCTTGTCTTTCTTCTTTGCCATTCGTTTCTCCCTGGAAAATGCGGACTTGTCGGGCTAGTCGCCGGCGTTTTCGCCGGCTGCCGCGTTGGTCAATCGGTCGATCAGGTAAAGCCCGGCGACGCCGGCCGCGACCGCCGACAGCGCGCCGGTCAGCGAGCGCCGCTGGATCGCCCCCGCTGCATAGC
>JBAQRB010000218.1:0-17609 GCA_049295655.1 Rhodocyclaceae bacterium | reverse complement strand
TGTTCTCGCTCTCGCACACGGCCGCGTAAAGCCGCTGCACCTCGGCCTGCGACAGATAGCGTTCCATCTTGTTGGGATCCTCGAACAAGGCGACATCCTTCGTCGGGTTCGCCGTCACGCCGGGAATTTCCCAGCGGATTGCCAGGTTGAAAATGTAGCGCAGGATAATCAGCAGGCGGTTGGCTGAACCCAGCGCCGCAGGGCAAACGCATGAATACCGATGTCGTGAACAGCCAAAAAACTCGTTCACGATCAATGGATTGCAAAGAGGCTGTTCACAGCGGTTGGATTTGTGTAGTTTTCTGTCTTTTTTGGTGCTCCCATGGAGAAGAAAGGCAAGCTACGAGTCGCGGAGGTATTTGTTGGCGTCCATGACCCGAGACAGAGCGCAAAGGTTGAGCACGATCTGGTTGAATTGCTGGTGGTCGCTGTTTGTGGCGTGCTGGCGGGAGCAGATAACTTTGTCGAAATCGAGGCATGGGCCGAGGAGAAGCTGGACTGGTTTCGGCGGTATCTGAAACTGGAGCACGGCATTGCCTCGCACGATCGTGAAGCATGGCCTCGGGCCATACCTTTGGCCGTGTCTTCGCGGCGATTGATGCTGAGGAGTTCGGTGCGGCCTTTCGGCGCTGGGTCAGTAGCGTTGTGCCAGCGCTGGAGCAGGAAGAGGTGGTCGCCATTGACGGCAAGACCAGCCGGCGCTCTGGCAAGGTGGATGCCACGCCGCTGCACTTGGTGAGTGCCTTTGCCGCCGGAGCGGGGCTGGTGTTGGGGCTGCGCGCGACAGCGGAGAAATCGAACGAGAAGACGGCCATCCCCGAACTGTTGGCGACCTTGGCCTTGGAAGGCTGCATCGTCACCATCGACGCCATGGGTACCCAGCCGAACATCGCCCAGGCCATTCGGGATCGGGGGGCTGACTATATTCTGTCGGTCAAGGGCAACCAGCCCACCTTGGCAGATTCGATGCAGGACTTCTTCGCCGCATTCCAAGCCGGTCCGGACAAGACGCCCCATTGCTTTGACGAGGTGGTGGAGAAAGATCACGGTCGGTTGGCGGTACGCCGCTGCTACGTCTTCGATCAGATCGAGTATCTGCATGCTCCGGAACGCTGGCCAGATTTGAAGTCGTTTGCCGTGATTGCCTCCGAACGCACGATCAAGGGCAAAACCACGCTGGAGCATCGCTGCTACATTACCAGCCTGACGGCAGACGCAGCGCGGCTGAATCGGGCGGTGCGTCAGCACTGGCGGGTAGAGAACAGTCTGCACTGGTGCATGGACGTCATCTTCGGCGACGACCAGATGCGCGCACGTACAGGCCATGCCGCTCACAACTTCGCCGTCCTGCGCCATTTCGTCCTGAATCTCATCCGTCTGGCCCCCGTCACGCGTAAGGGCGGCCTCAAGGTTCGCCGCCTCATCGCCGCAACCTCTGATGCCTATCGCGCTGAATTGCTCGGGCTGGACTGACGTTCATGCGATTGCCCTGCAATGGGCGAATGGTAAAAAAATATTGCGCGGATTTTGGGTACAATGAAATTTCTTGAGAGGAGCATGAGCAATGAGTTCGGTCACCTTTGATACCTTGAAATTTGTTGAGCGCTTGGAAAAGGCCGGGGCTTCGCGTGAACTGGCTTCTGCACTGGTTGAGGTTCAAAAAGAGTCTCTGTCGGAAATCATGGATTCCACCCTTGCAACCAAGAGCGACATTCGGACTGTGCGTGATGATCTGGTAAAAATGGACCGACGCATGGATGGCTTGGATGCCAAGTTCGACAAGCTATCGTGGATGATGGGAATCCTCATTGCTTTGGCAGTCGCCAACTTCGCCAAGCAGTTTTTCTAACCCGCTAGCCCCCACGCCGCTGAAATCAAAGGGGTGATGAATTAAAGGGTAGAGTAGAGAACAGGCTTTCGCCTGCCCTCCCTCATCAAACCGTGCATGCGGTGAGACTCGGCCAAGCTGGCGCACAAAAATAGAGCCGCCCTCTTTGCCCCAACGCCCGCTTGTCGGCCGGCACAAGAGTGCCGCCACGGGGTAGAATACTGCCCTTCCGCAACTTGATGATTTTCCCGAGGTTTCTTCGTGCTCGTCGCATCCAACATCACCATGCAGTTCGGGGCCAAGCCCCTTTTTGAAAACGTTTCGGTCAAATTCGGCGAGGGCTACCGCTACGGCCTGATCGGCGCCAACGGCGCCGGCAAGTCGACCTTCATGAAGATCCTCGCACGCGAGCTCGAGCCTTCCGCCGGCAACGTTTCCAAGGATTCGCACGAGCGCATGTCCTACCTGCGCCAGGACCAGTTCGCCTTCGAAGACCAGCGCGTGATCGACGTCGTGATGATGGGCCACGAGGAAATGTGGGCGTGCATGCGCGAGAAGGACGCGATCTACGCCAACCCCGAAGCGACCGAAGAGGAATACCTGCACGCCGCCGAACTCGAAGGCCGGTTCGCCGAATACGACGGCTACACGGCCGAATCGCGCGCCGGCGAACTGCTGCTCGGCGTCGGCATCCCGTCCGAACAGCACTTCGGCCCGATGAGCGAAGTGGCGCCGGGCTGGAAGCTGCGCGTGCTGCTGATCCAGGCGCTGTTTTCCAACCCCGACATCCTGCTGCTCGACGAGCCGACCAACAACCTCGACATCGCGACAATCCGCTGGCTCGAAAACATCATCAACGAGCGCAACAGCACGATGATCATCATCTCGCACGATCGCCACTTCCTGAATCAGGTGTGCACGCACATGGCCGACCTGGATTACGGCAAGATCACGATCTACCCGGGCAACTACGACGACTTCATGGAAGCCTCGACGCAGGCGCGCGAGCGCCAGTCGGCGGCCAACGCCAAGGCCAAGGACCGCATCGCCGAGCTGCAGACCTTCGTGCGCCGCTTCTCGGCCAACGCGTCGAAGGCCAAGCAGGCCACCTCGCGAATGAAGCTGATCGACAAGCTCAAACCCGAGGACGTCAAGCCCTCGTCGCGCCAGTACCCGTGGATCCGCTTCGACTTCGACGAGAAGGAAAAGCTACACCGCCAGGCGGTCGAGATCGAACAGCTGTCGTTCGCCTACCCCGGCTCGGAGCGCAAGCTGTTCAACAACTTCGACCTGACGCTGAACGCCGGCGACCGGATGGCGATCATCGGCGAGAACGGCGTCGGCAAGACGACCTTCCTCAAGCTCTTGATGGGCGATCTGCAGCCGCAGTTCGGCAACATCAAGTGGACCGAGAAGGCCAAGCGCGGCTACTACGCGCAGGATCACGCCGACGACTTCAAGAGCAACACCAACCTCACCGACTGGATCGCCGGCTACGCGCGCGACACGGCCGGCGAGGGCGACGATATCGAGACGCTGATCCGCGGCACGCTCGGCCGCCTGCTCTTCTCGGGCGACGACGTGAAGAAGGCGGTCAAGGTCATCTCGGGCGGCGAGCAGGGGCGCATGATCTTCGGCAAGCTGATGCTGATGAAGAACAACGTGCTGGTGATGGACGAGCCGACCAACCACCTCGACATGGAATCGATCGAGTCGCTCAATACCGGGCTCGAAAAGTTCAAGGGAACGCTGGTCTTCGTCTCGCACGACCGCGAGTTCGTCTCGTCGCTGGCCACGCGCATCCTCGAAATCCGCATGGACGGCACGGTGGTCAATTACCTCGGCAACTACGAGGAATACCTCTCGAGCCAGGGCATCGAATAGGGACGACCCGGACGACCCGCGATGCGCCAGCTCGCCACGCTCATCCTGCGGCTGATCGGCTGGCGCACCGTGTTCGCCGCACCGCCCGGGCCGAAATCGGTCGTCCTCGTCTATCCGCACACGTCGAACTGGGATTTCCCGCTCGGGCTGCTGTTCCGTGCCCGGCACAACATCTTCATCCACTGGGCCGGCAAGGACACACTGTTCCGCTGGCCGGTGAACCGGCTGCTCCGGCGCATCGGCGGTGTGCCGATCAACCGGCGTGAAAGCACCGGGATGATCGGCCAGCTGGTCGACGCCTTTGCGCACAACGATCGCTTCCACATGGCGATCACGCCGGAAGGAACGCGCGCGAAGACCGACTGCCTGAAGTCCGGCTTCTACCGGCTGGCGCTGGCGGCCAAGGTCCCGGTCGGACTGGGATTCTTCGATTACCGCGAAAAATGCGTCGGCGTCGAGCGCTGGATCACGCTCTCCGGCGATGAAGCCGCCGATCTGGCCGTCCTGCGCGAATACTATGCCGGCAAGACGGCGCGCTACCCGGAAAAAGCCGGCGACATCCGCTTCAAGCGCTGATGACCGGAGAGGCAATGAATACGCCACTCTCCGGGCATCGTGCAAATCGATCGCCAATCCGGGCGCGCCCTGAGTACACTGTGTTTTTGTGTGCCGCCAGCGCTCCCCTGCCTCTCAAGCGAGTTCACCTTCCCCATGCTGATCCATCCCCAGTTCGACCCCATCGCCATTTCGCTCGGCCCGCTGGCCATCCGCTGGTACGGGCTGATGTACCTCGCCGCTTTTGCCCAGTTCTGGTGGCTCGGCCGGCAGCGCATCGTGTCGCACCCGCAGCTCTCGCAAGCCGGCTGGAACGTGCAGCAGCTCGACGACCTGCTCTTTTACGGGATGCTCGGCGTGATCCTCGGCGGGCGTCTCGGCCAGGTCGTTTTCTACGAGCCCGGCTACTATCTTTCGCACCCGCTCGAAATCCTGGCCGTCTGGAAGGGCGGCATGTCGTTCCACGGCGGCTTCCTCGGCGTCGCGTTCGCCATGGCGCTCTATGCGCGCAAGACCGCACGTTCCTGGCTCGACATCACCGATTTCGTCGTGCCGCTGGTGCCGCTCGGGCTGGCCGCCGGGCGGATCGGCAACTTCATCAACGGCGAGCTGTGGGGGCGCGTCGCCGACCCCGCGCTGCCGTGGGCGATGGTCTTCCCGCAGGTCGACAGCCTGCCGCGCCACCCGTCGCAGCTCTACCAGGCCGGACTCGAGGGCGTCGCGCTATTCGTCATCCTGTGGCTGTATTCGCGCAGCGCACGGCCGCGCGGCGCGGTTTCCGGGGTATTCCTGATCGGCTATGGTTCATTCCGCTTCATTGCCGAGTTTTTCCGCACACCGGATGATGGTATCTTCGGCGTGTCGCAGACCATCAGCATGGGGCAGTGGCTGTCGCTGCCGATGGTCCTGGCCGGCATCGCCTGCGTTGTTTGGGCGCACCGGCGGAAGGGCTGACGCCAACCCAAGGAGCCGAGAATGCCGGATAAGGACACAAAGACGCACGCAGAGACGCCCTCAGACACGAACCCAGGCAACATCGTCACCCGGGGGCTGCGCCGGGTTCGCCAGCTGCTCGGCGACGAGCGCACGCCGGGCTTCAACGCAAAGCAGCTGACGAAGATCCGCGAGCAGCTGCGCGAATGCGCCGACGGACTCGGCGGCGAGGTGTCCACGCGGCAGCGCGCCGTCCGCCTGGCCGAGAGCTACCTGCAGCTCGACGACACCGGCCGCGCGGCCTTCCTGCGTATCGTCGCCAGCGAATTCGGCCCCGACCCGCAGGCGGTCGCCAGCGCGCATCAGGCGTACCAACAGGCGATCGGCAGCGACGCGCAGTGGGCCGCCGAATCGGCGATGCGCGACGCGATGCGCTCGTCGCGCCTGCGCATCCTGACGCAGTTCAACGCCTTGCCGCAGGGCGTCAAGTTCCTCGTCGACCTGCGCGCCGACCTGCTGCGCTACCTGAACCACGACGCCGGACTGCACGCCCTCGACCGCGAACTCGAATCGCGCCTCGGCGCCTGGTTCGACGTCGGCTTCCTCGAACTGCAGCGCATCACCTGGAACTCGCCGGCAGCGCTGCTCGAAAAGCTGATCGAGTACGAGGCGGTGCATGAAATCCGCTCGTGGAGCGACCTGAAAAACCGTCTCGACTCCGACCGCCGCTGCTATGCCTACTTCCATCCGCGCATGCCGATGGAGCCGCTGATCTTCGTCGAGGTGGCGCTCACCGACCGCTTGGCCGACAACGTGCAGACGCTGCTCGACGAACAGGCGCCGGTCTTCGACGCGCGCCGCGCGACGACGGCGATTTTCTATTCGATCTCGAACACGCAGGCCGGGTTGCGCGGCGTTTCCTTCGGCAACTTCCTGCTCAAGCGCGTCGTCGAGGACCTCAAGCGCGACTACCCGCGCCTGACCACCTTCGCCACGCTCTCGCCGCTGCCCTCGCTGCGGCGCTGGGCCGACAAAAACCCGGCGGCCTGGCAGCACGCCTTCGGCGCCGAACAGCTGCTGCGCATCGCGCGCCACTGCGCGCCCAAAGGCATCGCCATGGGCAGTCCCGACGACGTGCGCCAGCTGCTGGCCGCCGACACCTGGCCCGCCGACGCCCGCCTGGCCCGACTGCTGCAGCCCGGCCTGACGCGGCTCGCGGCGCGCTACCTGCTCTGCGCCAAGAGCGGCAACCGCCCCTACGACCCGGTCGCCCGCTTCCACCTCGGCAACGGCGCACGCATCGAACGCATCAACCCCCTCGCCGACACCTCGGTGCGCGGCATCGCGCAGTCGTACGGGCTGATGCTCAACTACCTCTACGACCCGGAAACCATCGAAGCCAACGTCGAAGCCTTCTCGGCCAGCGGCGAAGTGGCGTGCGCGGCAGCGATCCGGCGTAGTGCGCGAGATTGATGCGGAATTTTGCGTCGACGGGTCACTGAATGCCATCCTGGCTGAGCAGCATGGCACAGAGTGGACCAAGACTCGGTGATGGATATTACATGCCGCGCGTCTTCGACCTTAACCGTTTGCTTTTGGTAGAAATTCTATTGCTCGAGTTTGCAGCCCTACTTAGACGAAGAGACGTGATAAGCCACAGGCCAGCAACAAGGTTGTGAAATAGCCGCTATGTAGCCGCTCGGTCATTACTGTGTGTTTCCACAAAATTCCGCATTAAGTATTCGTTGAACATTGGAACAGTAAAAGCAATGTCTCCATAGGATGGGCTGTAAACCATCCCTTTGCTGATAATTTGTGCCCGACGAGGACCTAAGCTTTGCGGCGTCTCACCTAGTGCATCAGCAACGTCAGACGAACGATAAGGCCCCTCGCCAAGCTTGGCCATAGCGATCACATACTCGCGCTCTTTCGGGGTAAGTCGATCAAATCGAACTTTGAAAAACCCCTGGTCTAATCGCTTGGTTGCTAGGGCAGCAGCATTCTCTGCATCGTCAAACTCAATCCGATCATCTTGTGCGATATTCCAACATTGATGCCCCCATTCCTGAAGGAAGTAAGGATAGCCACGTGTATTACTGATAATTTCGGCCATAGCCTCGTCAGAAATCCTCACACCTTCCTCTGTCAGAGGCTGCCTGATCGCACTCTGCGCATCATTTTTTTCAAGCGCTCCCACAAGCGAATAGTGGAAAAGTCGTTCTGCATAAGACTTAGCATCACCCGACAAGGCTGCAACTTGAGGTAGACCAGCACCGAAGAACAACACTGGTAAATTTTTCTGATTGATTTTGTGTAGAGCGACGATCAGCGCAGCGAGGTCCTTTGCTTTCAGATATTGGACCTCATCGATCAGAAGAGTCCACGCCTTACCTCCTGCCATCGCAGCCTCGCCCACCTGAACGAACAAATCCGACAAGTCATTTTCCAAATCACCGCTGTCTGCAACCCCAAGTTCCGGCTCGACAGACAATGACAGATCACCATAGGACAAGTGGATGGCCGAAGCGAATGATCGAAGAGCTCTGAGGGCAGAGAATACCTTCACCTTGGCAGCTTCTATAACCGATAGTTTTCGGAGCGTCTGATGCACTTTCGGCAACAGCAATTCGCTTAGCGACTTGTTCTCCGGTGCCTCGATGAACGATACCTGATGCCCAGCCTCCTCAGCCATCTCTTGTATTTTGTTTAGGAGGACAGTCTTACCTACTCCCCTTAGGCCAAGAAGCATTTGTGACCGGCTTGGCTTGTGCAGTAGTGCTCGTTGAATCGCGACGTTCGCTTCGTCGATGATTGACTCTCGACCAGCAAATTCCGGTGGCTGGTTGCCCGCACCAGGAGCAAAGGGGTTTCGTATAGGGTCCATATGGTTTAAAAGCTACCAAAATCTATTTAGATATAACAACATATACTGCAATTTACTTATACGTCAACATACTTTTATAGAAAGCGTGACTATCTGCTCGCTTTCTCACTGACCCGTTCCAAATAACAGAGGCGGATACTTGCCACCCATCAAGGCCGAATATCTTATTGCTCAGGGCCGAAGCAATAGTTAAGGCTGGCCGGGACTTCCTGGTACCCAGTCAGGCCCTAAGGTGCGGACACGCTCCAGGGAAACGTCAAGTGCCTGATAAGGATCAACTCCTGACCTCCCGGTGCTGAGACTTCCTTGAGCAGCGGCGCCGAAAACACATACCTTCAAGTCAGCGAGAATCCGCGATTGAGCCGGTGGATTTCTCTATAATTATGAATTTTCAGACGGGGAGAAGGCGATGAAAGCGCGTCCATTCAAGGTTCTCGGCATCCAGCAGATCGCCATCGGCGGGCCGGACAAGATGAAGCTGCGCCAGCTGTGGGTCGATATGCTGGGCCTCGAGATCACCGGCAACTTCGTCAGCGAGCGCGAAAACGTCGACGAGGACATCACGGCGATGGGCAAGGGGCCGTTCAAGGTTGAAGTCGACCTGATGCAGCCGATCGACCCGGACAAGAAGCCGGCCGTGCACGCGACGCCGCTCAACCACGTCGGCCTGTGGATCGATGACCTGCCGCTCGCCGTCGAGTGGCTCACCGCCAACGGCGTGCGCTTCGCTCCCGGCGGCATCCGCAAGGGCGCGGCCGGCTTCGACATCACCTTCCTGCATCCGAAGTCGAACGACGAGTTCCCGATTGCCGGCGAAGGCGTGCTGATCGAGCTGGTGCAGGCGCCGATGGAAGTCATCGAGGCGTTTGCCAAGCTGGCTTGAACTACGAAAAAAATTAACCACAACGAGCACAACGGGCACAACGAAGACAAATCCTTGTTTTCGTTGTGCCCGTTGTGTTCGTTGTGGTTTGAAACAGCAGCTCTACAGCTTTAAAGCTTATTCGAACTCGATGATCACCTGATCGACCGACAGGCTCTCGCCGGTCTTGGCGACCAGCTTCTTCACCTTGCAGTCCTGGTCGGCCTTGAGGATGTTTTCCATCTTCATCGCCTCGATCACCGCCAGCTTCTCGCCGGCCTTCACGTCCTGCCCTTCCTTGACGCTGACTTCGCGCAGCAAGCCCGGCATCGGCGAAATCAGGAACTTCGAGAGATCCGGCGGCGCCTTCTCGGGCATCAGCGCCAGCAGTTCGGCGGCGTGCGCGGTCAGCACGGTCAGATCGACCTGGGCGCCCCAGTGGAACAGGCGATACTTCATGTTGTGGCGCTCGAGCTGGAGCGTGAACTCCTCGCCGTTGCAGGTGCCGTGCATGATCGGCTGACCGAGGCGCCAGTTCGAGACGATATCGTAGTCTTCGCCCTGGTAGACGACGCGGTAGCCGCCATCGATCGCCGTCGCGTTGACCAGATGCTGCTCGCCGCCCTTGAGAACCACCCAGTCGTCGCCGACCTTGCGTTCGTGACCGGCGAGCTGCCCGGAGACGCGCGCGGCGCGGTCGAGGTAGCGGCGATGCACGAAGGCGGCGACCGAAATCAGCAGCGCCGGATCGTCGTGCGGCACCATCGAGGCGTCGAACCCTTGCGGATACTCCTCGGCGATGAAGCCGGTGTTGAAGTTGCCCGACTGGAAGCGCGGATGCTGCATCAGCGCGGCCTGGAACGGGATGTTCGAGCTGATGCCGCGAATCACGAAGCCGTTCAGCGCAGCGCGCATGCGCGAAATCGCCTGCTCGCGCGTCGCGCCATGGACGATCAGCTTGGCGATCATCGAGTCGTAGAACATCGAAATTTCGCCGCCGTCGTAGACGCCGGTATCGACGCGCACCTGCCCATCGACGGTCGCCGGCGGGTCGAAGCGCACGAGACGCCCGGTCGACGGCAGGAAGCCGCGGAAAGGATCTTCGGCGTTGATCCGGCACTCCATCGACCAGCCGTTGATCTTCAGGTCTTCCTGCTTGAAGGCGAGCTTCTCGCCGGCAGCGACGCGGATCATCTGCTCGACGAGGTCGAGGCCGGTGATCATTTCGGTCACCGGATGCTCGACCTGCAGGCGGGTGTTCATTTCGAGGAAATAGAACGACTTGTCGGCGCCGACGACGAACTCGACGGTACCGGCCGACTGGTAGTTCACCGCCTTGGCCAGTGCCACCGCCTGCTCGCCCATCGCCTTGCGCGTCGCCGGGTCGAGGAAGGGGCTCGGCGCCTCTTCGATGACTTTCTGGTGCCGGCGCTGGATCGAGCACTCGCGCTCGTGCAGGTACACGGTGTTGCCGTGCGCGTCGCCGAGCACCTGGATCTCGATGTGGCGCGGCTCGAGAACGTATTTTTCGATCAGGATGCGGTCGTCGCCGAAGGCCGTCTTCGCTTCGTTGCGGCACGAGGTGAAGCCCTCGAAGCATTCCTTGTCGTTGAAGGCGACGCGCAGGCCCTTGCCGCCGCCGCCGGCCGAGGCCTTGATCATCACCGGGTAACCGATGCCGCCGGCGATCTGGACGGCCTGCTCAGCCGTGTCGATCGCGTCGGCGTAACCGGGGATCGTATTGACGTTCGCTTCCTTGGCGAGCTTCTTCGAAGCGATCTTGTCGCCCATCTGACCGACCGAATAGTGCTTCGGGCCGATGAAAACAATACCTTCCTCTTCGAGGCGGCGCGAGAACTCCGCATTTTCAGACAGGAAACCGTAGCCCGGATGCACGGCTTCGGCGCCGGTCTGCTTGCAGGCGGCGATGATCTTGTCGATCACCAGATACGATTCCTTCGACGCGGCCGGGCCGATGCAGACGCCTTCGTCGGCCAATTCCACATGCAGCGCGTCAGCGTCGGCTTCGGAGTAGACGGCAACCGTCTTGATGCCCATCTTGCGGGCAGTCTTGATGACGCGGCAGGCGATCTCGCCGCGGTTGGCAATCAGAATTTTCTTGAACATTTTAGGTAATCCTTCCTGACGCTTACAGCGGAATGTTGCCGTGCTTGCGCCACGGATTGTCGATTTTCTTGTCACGCAGCATGGCCAGCGAGCGGCAGATGCGCTTGCGCGTCTCGTTCGGCATGATCACGTCGTCGATGAAGCCGCGCGCACCCGCCACGAAGGGGTTGGCGAACTTGGCCTTGTACTCGGCTTCGCGCTCGGCGAGCTTGGCCGGATCGCCCTTTTCCTCGCGGAAGATGATCTCGACCGCGCCCTTCGGGCCCATCACGGCGATTTCAGCCGACGGCCAGGCGAGGTTCACGTCGCCGCGCAGGTGCTTCGAACTCATCACGTCGTACGCGCCGCCGTAGGCCTTGCGCGTGATCAGCGTGACCTTCGGCACCGTGCATTCGGCGTAGGCGTAGAGCAGCTTGGCGCCGTGCTTGATGATGCCGCCGTATTCCTGCGCGGTGCCCGGCATGAACCCGGGCACGTCGACCAGCGTCACCACCGGGATGTTGAAGGCGTCGCAGAAGCGCACGAAGCGCGCCGCCTTGATCGAGCTCTTGATGTCGAGGCAGCCGGCCAGCACCAGCGGCTGGTTGGCGACGATGCCGATCGTGTGGCCGTCCATGCGCGCAAAGCCGGTGATGATGTTCTTGGCGTTGTCGGGCTGGATCTCGAAGAAGTCGCAGTCATCGACCATCTTGATGATCAGCTCCTTCATGTCGTACGGCTTGTTGGCGTTGTCCGGCACCAGCGTGTCGAGCGAGAAGTCGAGACGCTCGGCCGGATCGTTGGTCGGCTGCACCGGCGGCTTCTCGCGGTTGTTGGCCGGCAGGTAGTTGATGAAGCGGCGCAACATGGTCAGCGCTTCGACGTCGTTCTCGAAGGCGAGGTCGGCAACGCCCGACTTGCTGGTGTGCGTCACGGCGCCGCCCAGCTCTTCGGCCGTCACTTCCTCGTGCGTCACGGTCTTCACGACTTCGGGGCCGGTGACGAACATGTACGACGAATCCTTGACCATGAAAATGAAGTCGGTCATCGCCGGGCTATACACCGCGCCGCCGGCGCAAGGCCCCATGATCATCGAGATCTGCGGCACGACGCCGGAGGCCATCACGTTGCGCTGGAAAACGTCGGCGTAACCGCCGAGCGAGGCGACGCCTTCCTGGATGCGCGCGCCGCCCGAGTCGTTGAGGCCGATCACCGGCGCGCCGACCTTCATCGCGTGGTCCATCACCTTGCAGATCTTCTCGGCGTGCGTTTCGGACAGCGAGCCGCCGAGCACCGTGAAGTCCTGCGAGAAGACGAAAATCAGACGGCCATTGACCGTGCCGTAGCCGGTCACCACGCCGTCGCCCGGCAGCGACTGCTTTTCCATGCCGAAGTCGGTGCAGCGGTGTTCCTTGAACATGTCCCACTCTTCGAACGAGCCCGGATCGAGGAACAGTTCGATGCGCTCGCGCGCGGTCAGCTTGCCCTTGGCGTGCTGGGCGGCGATACGCTTTTCGCCGCCGCCGAGGCGCGCCGCCGAGCGCTTGTCGTCAAGCTGGCGGATGATGTCGTGCATAAGGTTTACTCCTTTAATGCCAGCACTTGGGTCTGTGGTACCAGTCCCAAAACCGGTCGGGTGATTCAAAAATTAACGCTGCCGCGATGTTTCAACCTAAAAACCTTAGTTCAGACCACAACGACACAACGGGCACAACGAAGAGCCTTGATTTTGCAGATCATCGTTACTCACCCACGGGGTGACTCATCAAAACAATATAAGTTTTTGTTTTTCGTTGCCCCCCGAGGGGAGGCTGCGCGCTGTTCGCCGTGATCGTTGTGGTTAGTTGCTTTTTTAGCTTCACTGCTTGAGCCCGTCGAGCAGGCGGTAGGCCGCCGCTCCCGGGGTCGTTCTTCCTTCGGACACGGCCTGGCTGAGCCCGGCGAGGCTGGCGCGCACGGCGGGATGCTGGCGGAAATACTGGCGCAGGCCGGAATCGATCAGGCTCCACATCCAGTCGACCGCCTGCCGCTGGCGGCGCGCGGCGAACTCGCCGCTCGGCGTGAGTACGGCGCAGTACTTTTCGACCTGCGCCCAGAATTCGGCGATCCCTTCCTTGTGCAGGGCCGACAGCGTGAGCACCGGCGGCGCCCAGTTGGGCGAGGTCGGGCGCAGCATGTGCAGGGCGTTCTTCCACTGCGCGCGGACGACCTGCGCCGCGCGCGGGTCGATGTCGGCCTTGTTGATGACGACCATGTCGGCGATCTCGACGATGCCCTTCTTGATCGCCTGCAGGTCGTCGCCGGCGTTGGGCAATTGCAGCAGGCAGAACATGTCGACCATGCCGGCGACCGTCGTCTCGGACTGTCCGACGCCGACCGTCTCGACGATGATCACGTCGTAACCGGCGGCCTCGCAGGCAAGCATCGCCTCGCGCGTTTTCTCGGCGACACCGCCCAGCGAACCTGCCGACGGGCTCGGCCGGATGAACGCTTCCTCGCGCTGGCAGAGGAGCTCCATGCGCGTCTTGTCGCCGAGGATCGAGCCGCCGGAAACCGACGACGACGGATCGACGGCAAGAACGGCCAGACGCTTGCCCTGGTCGATCAGCGCCGTGCCGAGCGCCTCGATGAAGGTCGACTTGCCGGCGCCCGGCACGCCCGAGATGCCGATGCGGATCGCCCGCCCGGTATGCGGCAGCAGGGCGTCGAGCACCTGCTGCGCGCGCTGCTGGTGGTCGGCTCGCGCCGACTCGATCAGCGTGATCGTCTTGGCCAGCGCCCGGCGCTGCGCCGGGCCGCGCGCCAGCACGCCGTCGACCAGGTGCTGGTCGGCGGCGGACAGTCCGGTAGCCGGGGGAGACGTCATGTCCATCAATGCGGCAGCGTTATTCTCTCGCGGCTCAGGCACGCGCCTTGCGGATTTCCTCGAGGACTTTCTTCGCCGAATCCTCGATCCGCGTTCCCGGCCCGAAAATCGCCTTGGCGCCGGCCTTGAACAGGTAGTCGTAATCCTGCGCCGGAATCACGCCGCCGGCGAAAACGATGATGTCGTCGCCGCCCTGATCCCTGAGCGCCTGCATCAGCGCCGGCAGCAGCGTCTTGTGGCCGGCGGCGAGCGACGAGACGCCGATCGCATGCACGTCGTTCTCGATGGCCAGGCGTGCCGCTTCTTCGGGCGTCTGGAAGAGCGGGCCGACGTCGATGTCGAAGCCGAGGTCGGCGAAAGCCGTGGCGACGACCTTGGCGCCGCGATCGTGGCCGTCCTGGCCGAGCTTGGCGATCATGATGCGCGGCCGGCGGCCATCCTCTTCCTTGAATTGCTCGATGTCGGCCTTGATCGCTTCCCAGCTTTCCTGTCCTTCCACGACGCCCCCGTAGATTCCCGAAATGGTCTGGTTGTTGGCGCGGAAACGGCCGAAGATCTTCTCCAGCGCGTCCGAGACTTCGCCGACCGTCGCGCGCAGGCGCATGGCCTTGACCGTCAGGTCGAGCAAGTTGCCGTCGCCGCTTTCGGCGCACTTCGTCAGCGCGTCGAGCGCGCCCTGCACGGCGGCGCCGTCGCGGCTGGCGCGGATCGTCTTCAGGCGGGCGATCTGCGATTCGCGAACGGCGTGGTTGTCGATGTCGAGGATGTCGATCGCGTCTTCCTTGCCGAGCTTGTATTTATTGACGCCGACGATCACGTCCTTGCCCGAGTCGATGCGCGCCTGCTTGTCGGCGGCGCAGGTCTCGACCTGCATCTTGGCCCAGCCCGATTCGACGGCCTTGGTCATGCCGCCCATCGCCTCGATTTCCTCGATGATGCCCCACGCCTTGTCGGCCATGTCCTGCGTCAGTTTTTCCATCATGTACGAGCCGGCCCACGGATCGACGACGTTGGTGATGTGCGTTTCTTCCTGGATGATCAGCTGCGTGTTGCGCGCGATGCGCGACGAGAATTCGGTCGGCAGCGCGATCGCTTCGTCGAGCGCGTTGGTGTGCAGCGACTGCGTGCCGCCGAACACCGCGGCCATCGCCTCGATCGTGGTGCGCACGACGTTGTTGTACGGGTCCTGCTCGGTCAGCGACCAGCCCGAGGTCTGGCTGTGCGTGCGCAGCATCAGCGATTTGGCGCTCTGCGGCTCGAACTTGCTCATGATGCGGTGCCAGAGCATGCGCGCGGCGCGCATCTTGGCAATTTCGAGATAGAAATTCATGCCGACCGCCCAGAAGAACGACAGGCGCCCGGCGAAGGCGTCGACGTCGAGTCCCGAGGCGATGCCGGTGCGCACGTACTCCATGCCGTCGGCCAGCGTGAAGGCCAGCTCGATCGCCTGGTTGGCGCCGGCTTCCTGGATGTGATAGCCAGAAATCGAGATCGAGTTGAACTTCGGCATGTGGCTTGCCGTATAGCCGAAGATGTCGGAGATGATCTTCATCGACGGCTTCGGCGGGTAGATATAGGTGTTGCGAACCATGAACTCCTTGAGGATGTCGTTCTGGATGGTCCCCGACAGCTTGTCCTGCGTGACGCCCTGCTCCTCGGCGGCGACGATGTAGCCGGCGAGGATCGGCAGCACGGCGCCGTTCATCGTCATCGAGACCGAGACCTTGTCGAGCGGGATGCTGTCGAACAAGATCTTCATGTCCTCGACCGAATCGATCGCCACGCCGGCCTTGCCGACGTCGCCGGTGACGCGCGGATGGTCGGAATCGTAGCCGCGGTGCGTCGCCAGGTCGAAGGCGACCGAAACGCCCTGACCGCCGGCGGCGAGCGCCTTGCGGTAGAACGCATTGGACGCCTCGGCGGTCGAAAATCCGGCATACTGGCGGATCGTCCAGGGGCGGGCGGCGTACATCGTCGCCTGCGGCCCGCGCAGGAAGGGCGCAAAACCCGGCAAGGTATCGGCATGCGGGAGGTCTTCAACGTCCTGCTTCGTGTACAGCGGCTTGACGACGATTCCCTCGGGCGTGACCCAGTTCAGCGCCTCGAGATTGCCGCCGGGCGCCGATTTGGCGGCGGCTTTTTTCCAGGCGTCGAGATTCGACGAATCAAGCGAAGCTGCGTTATTCGCGTTGGACATGGTGAAACCTTTCATTCATGAAACCGATACGTTAGGGCGGCGTTCCGGCCCGATCATGCCAGAAACCACCGGGCTGGCACACAGTTGAACGCAGGATGCTGCATTCATAATGCAATCAATTCTTGACACCCCGACCATCGAATAATACTTTATCCATAATTATGAATGCAATACCCTTGTCAATCGGCCCATATTCAATTACAAAGCAAGCTGTCTTGCCTACCGAAAACACCATGCCGCCAAGCCGTATCGCCCAGACCGCGCTCTACCAGGAAGTTGCCGAACGCCTGCGCCAGCGCATTTTTGCACATGAACTGCCGCCCGGCACATGGATCGACGAACAAGCACTGGCCGTCGATTACGGGATCAGCCGCACGCCGCTGCGCGAGGCCCTGAAGGTGCTGGCCTCGGAAGGGCTGGTGACGCTCAAGCCGCGGCGCGGCTGCTACGTGACCGAGATTTCGGAGAAGGATCTTGACGACATCTTTCCGCTGATGGCGATGCTCGAAGGGCGTTGCGCGCTCGAAGCGACCGACCGGGCGAAGCCGGACGACATCGTCAAGCTCGAGGCGATCCACAGCGAACTCGAGCGCTTTGCCCAGAGCAACCAGATCGACCGCTTCTTCGAGGCCAACCAGGAATTCCACCTGCGCATCCAGGAAATCTCCGGCAACCGCTGGCTGCAGCAGATGATCGAGGACCTGCGTAAGGTGCTCAAGCTGACGCGCATGCATTCGCTGACCATCGAGGGGCGTCTGCGCCAGTCGCTGATCGAGCACCGCGCGATCATGGCCGCGATCAAGGCGCGCGACCCCAAACGCGCCGAGGCCGCCATGCAGGAACATCTGCTGGCCGGACGGCAGGCACTCGCCAAAAGCCATTTGCTCGTCCCGGGCTGACCCGCATGGCCGGAACGATTCTGTGCCGCCGCGACGGCGCCGTGGCGACGCTCACGCTGAGCAATCCCGGCAAACTCAACGCCGTCGACTTCGCCATGTGGGAATCCCTGGCCGCCACGATGGCGACGCTGTCGGCCGACGACGGCATCCGCTGCGTCATCGTGCGCGGCGACGGGGAACTGGCCTTTGCCGCCGGCGGCGACATCGAGGAATTCCAGACACGGCGCGACACGATCGAGCACGCCATGGCCTATCACGCGCAGGTCGGCGCCGCACTGCAGGCAGTCGCCGCTTGCCGCCACCCGACGATCGCGCTGATCCAGGGCGCCTGCATCGGCGGCGGCCTCGAGATCGCCGGGCAGTGCGACCTGCGCATCTGCGGCGAGTCGTCGCGCTTCGGCGCGCCGATCAACAAGCTCGGCTTTTCGATGTATCCCGGCGAAATGGAAGGCCTGCTGCGCCTGGCCGGTGCGCCGACGGTGCTCGAAATGCTGCTCGAAGGACGCATCTACACGGCTGCCGAAGCCTTGGCCAAAGGGCTGGTGACGCGGGTGGTCGCCGATACCGCGGTGCCCGACGAGGCGCTGGCCAGCGC
>JBAQRB010000217.1:0-11096 GCA_049295655.1 Rhodocyclaceae bacterium | reverse complement strand
TTAACCACAACGGGCACAACGGGCACAACGGGCACAACGAAAAACAATAACAATAGATTCTGAAAAGTAGGGTTTTCGTTGTGCTCGTTGTGTGCGTTGTGGTTAATGCTTTTTAAATAACCGTCTGAATGACTCCGTGGAGTGTTACACCATGAGCAAGCATATTGCACGCAAGCGTTTTGGCCAGAACTTCCTGATCGACCAGCAGGTGATCGCCGACATCGTCAATGCGGTGGCGCCGCAGCGCGGCGACTGCGTCGTCGAGATCGGTCCCGGACTGGGCGCGCTGACCGATCCGCTGGTCCGGCGCGTCGATCACCTGCAGGTCGTCGAGATCGACCGCGACATCATCGCGCGCCTGAGAAAACGCTATCCGCCGGAAAAGCTGACGATTCACGAAGGCGACGCGCTGGCTTTCGATTTCGCCGCGCTGGTCAGCACGTCGGGTGCGCCGCTGCACATCGTCGGCAACCTGCCGTACAACATTTCGACGCCACTGCTTTTCCACCTGGCGAGCTTTGCCGAATCGGTCCGCGACATGCACTTCATGCTGCAGAAGGAAGTGGTCGAGCGCATGGTCGCCGAGCCGGGCTGTGCCGACTTCGGTCGCCTCTCGGTGATGCTGCAGTACCGCTTCGTGATGGACTGGCTGATCGACGTGCCGCCGGAATCCTTCGACCCGGCGCCTAAGGTCGATTCGGCCGTGGTGCGTCTGATTCCGCGCCCGCTGGCCGAGCTGACCGCGAAGGACGAGACGAAATTCGCGACCGTCGTCTCGGCGGCCTTCGGCCAGCGGCGCAAGATGCTGCGCAACAATCTGAAAGGCATCCTCGACGATGCCGGCTTCGCCGCCCTCGGCATCGAGCCGACCTGCCGCGCCGAAGAACTGTCGGTCGACGACTACGTGCGGATTGCCAATTACCTGAAATGAGCGGCAGCGCCGCTCACGGCGCTGCCGTTTTCAGTCCTTCCGCATCGGGCAGGTCTTGATGCCGAGCAAGGTATAGGCTGGGCACCAGCCAATCAGACCGGTAAACAGCGGCACGATGCCGATGTAGCCCCAGACGCCGATGTTGCCTGTTGCCGCCAGTGCGATCAGGGCGATTCCCGCTGCGATGCGCAGGACCTTGTCGATTCCGCCGACGTTTGTTTTCATGATGACTTCCGATACAGAGGGTTGGTAACGGGGCCAGATTACGCAGCCGGGCCGTTCGCGTCTGTAACCTTGGTCACACAGGAAAGTCGGGCTTTCGTGCCACGCCAAGCATCGGCTAGCGTTTGGGGTCGGCCAGCTGCTGCAGGCCGCCACGATCGAGCAGGGTGATCTGCTCGCGGCCGAGCGCGATCAGGCCCTGCGCGGCGAAGCCCTTGAGCAGGCGGCTGACGATTTCGCGCACGCTGCCCAACTCGTCGGCGAGCGCCTGATGCGTCGTATTGAGCGCGCCGCTCTCGCCGATCCTGCCGAGCAGCAGCTTGGCCAGACGCTGGTCGAGGCGGTGAAAGGCGACTTCTTCGACGAGCAGCATCAGCTCGGCAATGCGTTCCGAGAAAAGATGGAAGACAAAGTCGCGGAAGGCTGCGTTTTCGGCGATCAGCCGGTCGAAAATCCTCGTCGGCAGCAGCAGCAATGAAAGCGGCGATTCGGCGATGCCGCGCGCCGAATAGGGGGTGTGGCCGAGCATGCAGCTTGAACTGATGATGCACGAGCCACCGGGTTCAACGCGGTAGAGCAGCATTTCGCGCCCCGCCGGCGTGTTCTTGACGACCTTGATCGTGCCGGCGAGCAGCAGTGGAAATCCCTGGCAGGCCTGGCGCTCTGAGAACATCTGCGCTCCGGCCGGCACGCCGAGCAGTGCCGTCGGCTGGCACAGTGCGGCGAGTTCGTCGTGCGGCAGCGAGTGCAGCGCCGGATAAAGCGCGAGCACGGTTTGCGGGGAGATTTCCATCAGCCGTTGAGTTCCATGCTGACCGGGGCGTGGTCCGACGGCCGCTCGCGCTTGCGCATTTCGCGCTCGATGCCGGCGACCGTGCAGCGCGCGGCGAGCGCATCGGAAAGCAGGATGTGGTCGATGCGCAGCCCGCGGTTTTTCTGAAACCCGAGCATACGATAGTCCCACCACGAAAAACTCTTTTCAGCCTGTTCGAACAGCCGAAAACTGTCTTTCAGTCCGAGTCCGAGCAGCTGTCGGAAGGCCGAGCGTTCGGCGTCGGAACACAGGATCTGGCCGCACCAGGCTGCCGGGTCATGAACGTCGCGGTCTTCCGGCGCGATGTTGAAATCGCCGGCCAGGACGAGTTTCGGATTCGCCGCCAATTCCTCTTCAAGCCAGCGGGTCAGCGCGGCGAGCCAGTCCAGCTTGTAGGCGTACTTGTCGCTGCCTACCGCCTGCCCGTTGGGAACGTAGGCGCAGACGATGCGGATGCCGTCGATGGTCGCGGCGATCAGGCGTTTTTGTGGGTCCGGAAAATGCGGGTTGCCGCAGACAACATCGGTCAGCACCTGACGCGCGAGCAGGGCGACGCCGTTATAGGTCTTCTGCCCCGAAAAAACGACGTGGTAGCCGGCGGCCTCGATTTCCTCTTGCGGGAAATTGTGATCCTCGAGTTTCGTCTCCTGCAGGCAGACGACGTCCGGCCGGCTTGCTTCTAGCCATTCGAGCAGTTGCGGCAGGCGGACTTTCAGCGAGTTGACGTTCCAGGCGGCGATTTTCACTTGTTCTTTAACCTGTTGAATGTGGGTTATTTTTTCTGTTTTGATGGGCTGCGCAGGTAGGCGCATGCGGGCGTCCATTGTGCCACAGGGGATGGGGTGGCCGAGGGGCAAGTAAAAAGAGCGCCTTGGCGGCGCTCTCCTGGTCTGGCGAAGGAAGCCGGATTACTTGCGCAGCAGGCTTTTTACCTGTTTGTTCAAGGGGTGTGCGTAGTCGTACGCGGTCAGGATCTGGCTGTTTGCCGGATCGACTATCTTGAGGCTGACATAGACGAACGATTCGCTTGCGGCATAAGTGCCAACGATAATGGCCTGCGCCTTGTGCGCCTTGGCGACGTCCTGTATTTCACGCGTCAGAAGGAATTCGCCTTCGTTGCGGCGCATGAAAACGCCGTTGCGCACCTTCAGTTCGACGACGCTTTGGCCCAACTGTGCCAGACGCGACGTCACCTGTTCTGAAATCAGGCGCCCGAGTGTCGATGAGGTATCGAGCTGGTCGATATTGCTCAGCGTGGCGACGATGAACGGCGCACTGCCGGCTCCGCCAGACGTGTTGGTCGCTGAGGCGGGGCCTTGGTAGCGCCTGATCAGTTCGGTTGCCGCTACGTAGTTGGCGTTGGTGAATTCGTTGTTGAATGCCTGTTCGTACGTCGGGGCCGTCGGGATGCTTTCGCAAGCGGAAAGCAGTGTCAGGCTGGCCAAAGCAGCCAGAATCAGCGGCCGCATGATTTTCCCCCTTCGCAAGAAAGGCTGCCCGCAGTCACTGACAAAGTATGGCCTGCGCCGCTGCGATTCCAATACAGGCCGGGTTCGTCATCGGCGGTGTAGTAAATAGCGCTGCGGCGCGAAACGATGCGCGAGTTGTCGGTGACAGAAGCCGTCAAAATCATTTCGGAGCGCGGAACGGCGCCGTTGGTGTACTCGCCTCGGCCGCGCTGCTCGTTATTGACCCACGCGAACCCCTCGAGGCCTGCTGCTGCCGTGAGAAGCTTTGCCCCCGCGCTGACACCCGCCGCGGACGAAACATTGGCCACGGCGATCCCGCCAATGGCCCATAGGCCGGCAGTCAGTGCAACGGCATCGCCATAGTAATAAGTGCTGGCGGCACGTTCCGGGCGGAAGCGATAGATCGAATAGCTGACCTCAACGGTCAGTGCATTGCCGGCCGAGGTGCTGACCGGAACGCCTTGCTGAACGAGCTCAGTCGTCAGCAACTCCCGAAATCCCTGGACAAATGCTTGCTCCCCTCCGGGTTGCGGCATGAAAACAGCACGTTCCCCCAGCTTGCCTTGCACATCGGATGCAATCTGCTTTGCAAAATGCCCGGCGATCAGCTGCCAATGATGCGCTGCTTGCAACTGCTGCTGCTTGGAATTCTCGAAGCGGGTCGGGGCGGGAACATCCGAATAGCGAGGCGCGGCGCATCCGACAACCAGCCCGGCCACGATGGTGGCGAGGGTTGGGGCGATGATTTTTTTCAAGATATTTTCCCTGTGAGAACGCGGCTGTTTATATGACGTCTTGTTTATGCCTCGCGGATTCTAGAAAATACAGGGGTCATGGTCAATAGCGATTTTTGATGAATTTCAATGGTGTGAATATATTCATCATATTTTCAAATGTTTTCCGGGTTTGCTTCGGCAGCTACGAGCACATGTCTCTACGCCGAATCAAATTCTATGCAGGAGCGTTTGGCTGGGCGACCGCTATCGGCGGCGGTATTTCATCGGGCGAAGACGCCGGACGGTTTTGCACCGTAAGGCGCGCTCTTCGGGTAGCCGGCAAGGTCGAGCAGGTTGTTCCAGGCGGTCGATTCAAAGCCCTTGAAGCTCTGCCGGCCGACGCCGATGCTCGGTACGGTGGCTGCGCCCCCCAGTTGCCTGGTGAACTCGTCGAGCGCTTCCTGACTGTCCAGCATCTTTTCCGAGAAGGGGACGCCGCGTCCGTTGAGCAGCTTGCGCGCCTGGGTACAGACGTCGAGACAGCTTGCCGCGCTGTAGAGGACGACCGGGAATTTCTCGGCGGCCTGGCGCGTGGCGTACGGGATTTGCCCTTCGCTCGCCTCATCGCCGGCCTGTTTGACGACCTGCCGGGTGCCGGCCGGCGGCGGTCGATCCGAGATGACCGTCCGTCCGCTGTCCGGGTCGATCCAGCGATAGGTCGTCTGCGCATCGGCCAGCGCGCTGGCGAGCAGGAACGATCCGAGTAGCGCTAGGCGCAGGGCGGGTATCGGCGACATCGGGCTGTCTCCTGTTCTAGGCGGCGGTCATGCCGCTGTGCCGGAGCAGCGCATCGACCTGCGGCGCGCGGCCGCGGAAGGCGCGGAAATTGTCGATCGCCCGGCGGGCGCCGCCGGCCGAGAGGATTTCGTCGAGAAAGCGCTTGCCGGTGACCGGATCGAACGGGTTGCCGGCCTCCTCGAAGGCCGCGTAGCAGTCGGCGGAGAGGACTTCGGCCCATTTGTAGCTGAAGTAGCCGGCACCGTAGCCGCCGGCGAAGATGTGCGAGAAGCTGTTCGGGAAACGGTGCCATTCGGGCGGCACGATGACCGCCACCTCGCGCCGCACTTCGGCCAAGAGGTCGAGCACGCTACGTTGCTCGGCCGGGTCGAAGTCGGCGTGCAGCAGCAGGTCGAACAGCGAAAATTCGAGCTGGCGGACGTTCTGCAGACCGCTCTGGAAGTTCTTCGCGGCGAGCATCTTGTCGAAGAGTTCGCGCGGCAGCGTCGCGCCGGTGTCGACGTGGCCGGTCATCTGCTGCAGGACGCTCCATTCCCAGCAGTAGTTTTCCATGAACTGCGACGGCAGTTCGACGGCGTCCCACTCGACGCCGTGGATTCCCGAGACGCCCAGTTCGTCGACGCGGGTCAGCAGGTGGTGTAGGCCGTGCCCGGTTTCGTGGAACAGCGTCGTCACGTCGTCGTGCGTGAAGGTCGCCGGCTTGCTGCCGACCGGACGCGGGAAGTTGCAGTTGAGGTAGGCGACCGGCTTCTGGATGCCGCTTTCGGTGCTTCTGCGCGTGATCGCCTCGTCCATCCAGGCGCCGCCGCGCTTGGTGTCGCGGGCGTAGAGGTCGAGATAGAACTGGCCGATCAGTTCGCCGGCATTTTCCCCGTCGCGCGTCTCGATGCGGAAGAAGCGCACGTCCTCGTTCCAGACCGGCGCGCTGTCGGGTTTGACGCGAACGCCGAACAGCGTCTCGACGACGTGGAAGAGGCCGGCCAGCACCTTCGGCTCGGTGAAGTACTGCTTCACTTCCTGTTCGGAGAAGGCGTAGCGCGCCTGCAGCAGCTTTTCCGAGGCGTAGCCGACATCCCACGGCTCGAGGGTTTCGAGCCCCAGTTCGCTGCGTGCGAATTCGCGCAGCTCGGCGATGTCGCGCTCGGCGAAGGGCTTGGCCTTGACCGCCAAGTCGCGCAGGAAATCGAGCACCTGCGGCACCGAGTCGGCCATCTTGGGCACCAGCGAGACTTCGGCGTAGTTGGCGTAGCCGAGCAGTTGCGCTTCTTCACGGCGCAGTTCGAGGATGCGCTGGATCAGCGGCGTGTTGTCGAGTTCGGTCGGGCCGAATTCGGCGGCGCGCGTCGCGTAGGCGCGGTACATCGCGGCGCGCAGCCGGCGGTTGTCGGCGTACTGCATGACCGGCAGGTAGGACGGCATGTGCAGCGTGAATTTCCAGCCGGGCTGGCCGTCCGTCCCGGCGCTTCTGCCGTCCTTCTCGGCGGCCTCGCGTGCCGCCTGCCGAACGTCGTCGGGCAGGCCGGCGAGTTCCGCTTCGTTGCCGACGACTTCGGCAAAGGCATTGGTCGCGTCGAGCAGGTTTTCCGAGAACTTGGCTGAAAGGCTGGCCAGTTCCTCGGAAATTGCCTGGAAGCGCGGCTTCTTGTCTTCCGGCAGTTCGGCGCCCGACAGCCGGAAATCGCGGATTTCGTTGTCGACGATCTTGCGCCGGGCCGGCGTGAGACCCGCGTATTCATTGTCCTCGCGGATCGCCTTGTACTTGGCGAAGAGCTCGAGGTTCTGCCCGAGCTCGGCGAAGAAGCGGCTGACTTCCGGCAGCATCGCGTTATAGGCTTCGCGCCATTCCGGGATGTCGTTGACCGAATGCAGATGGCCGACGATCCCCCACGCCCGCGACAGCTGCTCGATATCGTCGTTGAATGGCGCGGCGAAGTCGTTCCAAGTGGCGGGGACGGCGTCGGCAGTGAGCTGCTCGACGAGCTGGCGGCTGCGCTCGAGCAAGTGGCTGATGGCAGGCTGGACGTCGGTCGGCGCAATGGCGTCGAAGCGCGGCAGTCCGGAGAAATCGAGCAGGGGATTGGTTGTCATGGAATCTTCATGGTCAAAAAAGCGGGCGACCCTAGTCGCCCGAAGAAAGCGGCATGCTGAAAAACGACTCTCTTTTTTACTCGTTTTCGGCGGGGGAATGATCGTTAAGGTCGCTAATGGTTTCGCATCAAGGTTGTAACGGCAATGTCCTCATCAATTTCCGGCCAGTGCACGCCTATGCCTTTACCAATCAGTCGCCAGTTTTTTCGTTGCATTTGCGAAGCGTCGCGCAGGCGCGGAAACCATTCCAGCGGCGCAGAAATCTCCCTTCCGTCCGCCAGCACAAAATGCAGCGCTACATCGTCAATGGATACGTCGATGGCGTGAGAATCCAGCTTAACCGCCAAAATGCTCATTCCATTTCTCCAGGAAAAGCGCTCGATGTTCGATCAGCAAAGCGCGAATTTTTGTCAACTCATGGCTCCTGAAACCCTCGGACATCGCGAGGTTAATCGGGTTCAGCCAATATTTTGCCGCCTTGTCTCCATGCTCGACATGGATGTGCGGCGGTTCCGATCCTTCTCCACTGAAGAAGAAAAACCGGAATCCCGACACAATGAGCACTGCAGGCATGAGCAAAGTCTAGCAGCTTCGGTTTTTCCCGCAAAAAATACTGCCATCCCGGCTGAGAAAAAACGGGTGGCCTTGGCCACCCGTCTATGAGACTGGAGAAATCCTGCCGGTTCAGTCGACGAACTTCTTTCCGGTCAGCACTTCGCAGGCCTCGACGTACTTGCCGCGCGTGTGGGCGATGACTTCGGCCGGCAGTTGCGGGCCGGGGGCGGTTTTACCCCAGTCGAGCGTTTCGAGGTAGTCGCGCACGTACTGCTTGTCGTACGACGGCGGGTTGGTGCCGATGGCGTAAGCGTCGGCCGGCCAGAAGCGCGAGGAGTCGGGGGTCAGCGCTTCGTCGATCAGGTGCAGCGTGCCGGCGGCGTCGACGCCGAACTCGAACTTGGTGTCGGCGATGATGATGCCGCGGCTCAGCGCATAGTCGGCGGCGGCGCTGTACAGCGCGATCGACGCGTTGCGTGCCTGCGTGGCGATTTCGGCGCCGTTCTTGCCGGTGCCGGCGAGCGCGTCGGCGAGCACGGCGCCGCAGTTGATCTGCGCCTGCTCGAACGAGATGTTCTCGTCGTGGTCGCCGATTTCGGCCTTGGTTGCCGGCGTGAAGATCGGCTCCGGCAGCTTGGTCGCCATCCGCAGGCCGGCCGGCAGCGGGATGCCGCAGACGGCGCCGGTTTCCTGATAGTCCTTCCAGCCCGATCCGATCAGGTAGCCGCGCACGACGGCCTCGATCGGCAAGGGTTTGAGGCGCTTGACGACCAGCGCGCGGCCGCGCACCTGCTCGCGCTCGTCGGCGGCGACGACGGTTTCCGGGTCGATGCCGGTCAGCTGGTTGGGCAGGATGTGCGAGAGCTTGTCGAACCAGAAATTGGCGAGCTCGGTCAGCACCTTGCCCTTGCCCGGAATCGGGTCCGGCAGGATCACGTCGAAGGCCGACAGGCGATCGCTGGTGACGATCAGCAGCTTGTCCGCGTCGATTGCGTAAATGTCGCGCACCTTGCCGCGGCCGAGCAGCGGCAAGCTCTTGATGGTCGATTCGAAAAGGGCTTGAGTCATTTTGATGATCCGAAGGGCTGAAATGAGGAAGGGGATTATAAGACAGATCGCGCGTCGCGCGCCCTGGTCTCGGTGCCGCTCAGGAATGGATGTTTTCTTCCTGCGCCAGTGCCTTGCGCATGCGCTTGATGCCGAACAGCGAGAGCGCGGCAATCAGCGGGATCGCCAGCGCCGTCGCGATCTCGGGCGACAGACCGGGAAGCAGGTATTTGCCGCCCTTGGCGAGGTACTGCACGAGTTGCGATCCGTAATAGGTGATGGCGACCACCGACAGACCCTCGACCGTCTCCTGCAGGCGCAACTGCAGCCGCGCGCGGTTGTTCATCTGCGCCAGCAGTTCCTGGTTCTGCCGTTCGAGCTCGACATCGACGCGGGTGCGCAGCAGCTGGCTGTTGCGCGCGACGCGGCCCGAGAGGTCTTCCTGCCGGCCGGCCATCGCGTTGCAGGTGTTCATCGCCGGCATCAGGCGGCGCAGCATGAATTCGTTGAGCGTCGGAAAGCCCGAAATGCGCGTCTCGCGCAATTCCTCGATGCGCTGCATGACGAGGCCGTTGTAGGCGCGCGCGGCGCCGAAGCGGAAGGTGGTGCGGGCGACCGAATGCTCGACTTCGGCGGCCAGCGTCGACAGGCTGGCGAGCACGGCGCGCTCGTCTTCGGGCGAGCGTGCGTGGCCGATGCGGTCCATCATCTCGGCGAGCCGCGCTTCAGCGCCCGACAGCCAGCGCCCGACTTCCTTGGCGACCGGCAGGCCGAGCAGCGCCATCAGGCGATAGGTCTCGATCTCGACCAGGCGCTGCACGGTGCGGCCGGCCTGGCGTTGGGTCAGCGCGACGTCGAGGACGAGAAAGCGCGAGAAACCGTTGTCGAACATGAAATCGGTGAATACCCAGGCCGCGCCGTCGGCGACCTGCGCGGCGACCATCTGGCGGCCGGTCGGCGAAAGACCGGCGGTGACCGACTCGGGCGACACCTCGCTGGCCGGGCGCAGTTCGACGTGCGTGGCGACGATCAGGTCGCCGGGAATCGCCGCCAGCCACTCGGGCAGCACGGCGTCGAAGGCCGTGGCGTCGGGGCCGAGCGCTTCGCCGGCGGTCAGCGGGCGGAAAAAGGTGTAGCTCGAAAACTCGGTATGCAGCTCCCAGCGCATGCGGAAGCTGCCGGCGTCGAGCATCAGGTGCGCGTCCGAGCTTTCGATGAAGTTGCAGACGCTGGCCTGGCAGAGCTGCGACAGGTGTTCCTTCTCGCCCGGCGCCGCGCCGCCGTTGTGCGTGAAGGCCAGGTGCGAGACGAGCACCGGGCCGGTGAGCGGGATCGGCGGGCGGGCGTGGAACTCGTTGTTCAGCCGCTGGCGCAGCGGATGTTCCTCGAAACCGATGGCTTCAAATTTTGCGTGCATGCCTGCTCGATACAGAAAATAAGCAATTAACCACAACGAACACAACGAAAGCAAAAAAGTTAAGTATTTCGTTTCTCGTCGTGCCCGTTGTGGTTAATAAAGTTCAGCGAACGATCTGGTTCAGCTCGCCCTTGGCGTAGCGCTCGGCCATTTTTTCCAGCGCGATGGCCTTGATCCTGCTCGCCTGGCCGGTGCAGCCGAACGCTTGGTAGCGGGCCAGGCAGATTTTCTTGGCGGCTTCGCGCGCCGGCTTGAGGAAGTCGCGCGGATCGAACTTGTCCGGGTGCTCGGTCAGATAGCGGCGAACGGCGCCGGTCATCGCCAGACGGATGTCGGTGTCGATGTTGACCTTGCGCACGCCGTGCGCGATTCCCTTGACGATTTCCTCGACCGGAACGCCGTAGGTTTCCTTCATGTCGCCGCCAAATTCGCGGATCTCGGCGAGCAGTTCCTGCGGCACCGAGCTCGAACCGTGCATCACCAGATGGGTGTTCGGGATGCGCGCATGGATTTCCTTGATGCGCTCGATGGCGAGCGTGTCGCCGGTCGGCTTCTTGGTGAATTTGTAGGCGCCGTGGCTGGTGCCGATGGCGATCGCCAGGGCGTCGCAGTTGGTCTGCTTGACGAAGTCGGCGGCCTGCTCGACGTCGGTCAGCAGCTGTTCGCGTGTCATGTGGCCGTCGGCGCCGTGGCCGTCTTCCTTGTCGGCCTTCATCGTTTCGAGCGAACCGAGGACACCGAGCTCGCCTTCGACCGAAACGCCGATGGCGTGCGAGAACTCGACGACCTTGCGGGTGACTTCAACGTTGTATTCGTAGGAGGCGACGCTCTTGCCGTCGGCCTCGAGCGAGCCGTCCATCATCACCGACGAGAAGCCCGAGCGGATCGCCGCCATGCAGACGGCCGGCGACTGGCCGTGGTCCTGGTGCATGACGATCGGGACGTTCGGGTAGGCTTCGAGCGCGGCGAGGATCTGGTGGCGCAGGAAGGCTTCGCCGGCGTATTTGCGGGCGCCGGCCGAGGCCTGCATGATCACCGG
>JBAQRB010000216.1:0-13852 GCA_049295655.1 Rhodocyclaceae bacterium | reverse complement strand
GTCGTCCGGGATCTTGAAGGCGGCATACGGATCGTCCGCATCGATCTCGGTGCTGGCCTTGTTCACGCGAACGACGAGCGAGGCATCGCGCTCGGCGATCTTGTCGGCAATGACCCTGGGCACCAGTTCGGTGGCGCCGTCCAGGCAGACGATCACCAGTCGACCGGCCATCAAATCGGCCTGCACCGCGGCCGACACGTACAGCCGTTCGATCTTCTTGTCGCGCGTGAAATTGTAGGCGATGTCGCCGGCGCCCCGGCTCTGGCGGCTGTTCTGCACCATCTGGGCAATTTGCGCGACGATCGCCTTCTGGGTGGCGGCCGCGTCGCGCTGGGCGTTCAATTCGCGGGCCCGCTCGGCATTCTTGCGCTGCGTTTCGAGCGCGGCGAGGCGCACTTCATCGACACTCTGCGTGCCGGTCCGGCGCTCGATTTTCTTCTGCTTGGTCTTGTCCTGGTTGGCCAGTTTGACTTTGTTCTTGTCGACCAGCCCGGCTTTCAAAAACTGCTCTTGCAAAGAAGCCATCAGTGCTGCTCCGTAAATGGGGTCCGCCGGCCCGGCCAGCGGAAAAGCGCTAGCATAGCAAAAGTCGCCGCCGCAGAGCCGCGATCACTGCCTTGCTGGCGCGCCGACGGCATGTCGACGGATTGTTCCCGATCAAATGAGCGAAACGATAAAGTCTGTCGGAGATCGTCGGCGTCAGACTCCTGCCACAGTCGGGTTCTCGACCTAAACAGCCATTGGCGCTCAACATACAACGTGATTCGAACGTCCGTTCTCAGAGAAGGCAAAGCTGCTTCGAGCGTAGTTCCATCTGCGTTCTCTGCTCCACCAATTTCACGAGAACGCTAGATTTTATTTTCCCGCCTACTGCGGTAAGACCAGTCGCTACCGTATGAGTTAGACTATCCGGAATAGATAAACAGGAGCTGCCATGCCACTTGAAGAGGAAATTGTCGTTGCGCGTAAAGAAATTGTCTCCGATGGATATGACATGTCTATCGGAGAGCTGATAAACCTCTACAGAGACAAGGAAATTCAAATTGATCCAGAATTTCAACGGCTGTTTCGCTGGAATCTAACTCGCAAGACGCGCTTTATTGAATCCATTCTGCTTGGATTGCCATTGCCTCCGATTTTTGTCTACCAATCGAAGAGCGGTGTGTGGGAACTAATCGATGGCTTACAACGCGTATCCACGATACTAGAGTTTGTCGGCATGCTTCAATACCCAAATGGCGATGTTCAGCCAGCAACCGAGCTTGAAGGTACGAGGTTCCTTCCAAGTTTGGCGAACAAGCGATGGGCGACCACTTCCGATGACGTCGATGACAGCATTGGGACGGCACAGCAGCTACAAATTAAGCGCGCTCGGATGAGGGTTGAAATACTCAAGCAAGAAAGCGATCCACAAGCCAAATATGAGCTGTTTCAGCGCCTAAACACAGGCGGAGAAACCCTATCTGAGCAGGAAGTCCGGAACTGCGTCGGCATAATGCTTGATCGCGGATTCCAGTCTTGGCTCGTGCAGTGTGCCGACCAGCCCGCTTTCAGAACAGCAATTTGCCAAACAGAAACGGCTATCGAGAAGCAAGCCCATATTGAACTAGCGCTGCGATTCTTCGCCTTCCGGCATGTCCCATACACACAAGGGCTGGATGTCCACGAATACCTTGATGACGCTCTCGTCCGCCTAATCAAGCTGCCCACGTTTGATCGTGGCGCTGAAATTGCTATTTTCGAGCGCACGTTTGGGCTGCTTACCGCTGCACTAGGTGAATCAGCTTTCAAACGCTGGAACGGGACAGAATTCGGCGGGAAGTTCCTTCAGAGCGTATTCGAGGTTGTCGCTCTTGGTGTATCTATACACATAGTCGCCATCGAAGCTCTCGGACCAGCAAAAGAGCAGTGGGTAGCTGATCGTTGCAAGGCACTATGGGCCAATGAGACATTTGATCAATACTCGGGGGCTGGTATCCGCGGCACGACCCGTTTGACCCGGCTCCTTCCTCTAGCGAATGAATTTTTCCAACCGTGAAAATCCGTTCAATTTCGCAGTTACAGGACGAACTAGATAGTGGCTTTGGGTGGCGAGTAAAAGAAATCGCCGCTCTCAAAATGTCCGTGGAGTCAAAGTCGATGTCGATCGCGCAAGCGACGTTGATTAGGGCTGGCGTTCCATTGCTTTATGCTCACTGGGAAGGTTTTATCAAGAAGTCATCCCAAGACTATCTTGAGTATGTTGGCAATCAGCGATTGAAATACAGTGAGTTGTCTAGCTGCTTCGTTGTGTTTGGAGCAAAGAAACATCTTTCTCATGTTGTCGAATCCCGCCGGGCTGAAGTGAATATTGCCGCGGTTGATTTCTTTCGCTCTTGTCCGGACACAAGGGCTGATCTAGTGCTATCCAATGCGATAAACACGAAATCTAACCTCAAGTCTGAGGTATTTGTTGATATTGCTTTGTCTCTCGGGGTACCAATTGACTCTTACGATGCTTACTTCAAACTGATCGACGAATCGCTGCTTGCGAGGCGCAACGCGATCGCTCACGGCGAGTATCTGGATCTAGATGCAAATGCGTTCCGTGCGCTTGCGGACGAGGTGATCAATCTGCTGCGTATGTACAAGACTGATTTGCAAAACTTGGCCTCAGTAGGGGCCTTTCGGCTCAAGGCAGCTTAGTGTCCATTGAAGCCGTAGATGCCCGAAATTTTATGGCGTTAGCAAATCCAGGAACATTCCTGAGAATGTGGACATCCACTTTTCCGCCGGATGATCCCAATTTGCTAGGAGTTCGAATAACCGTAATGGCCGACTAGCCGCCAGAAAGCCCCTCCGAAAAAAACAAAAGGCCCGGCAAATTGCCGGGCCTTTCCTGATTCATCATCCAACGGACTTTACTCTCGCCCGACAGCCTTCATTGTTTCCGATCAACACACTCACCAGTTCGGCTCGCGCTCCGGTGTCGCCGTGATGCGGTGGATCGAGAGGTCGGCGCCGTCGTATTCCTGCTCCTGGTCGAGGCGCAGGCCGAGCGTTTTCTTGAGCAGGCTATAGACGAGGAAACCGCCGGTCAGCGCGACGGCGATGGCCAGTCCGGTCATGATCAGTTGCGGCATCAGTGCGACGCCGCCGACGCCGCCAAGCGCCTTGCTGCCGAAGATGCCGGCGGCGATGCCGCCCCAGGTGCCGCACAGGCCGTGCAGCGGCCAGACGCCGAGCACGTCGTCGATCTTCCAGCGGTTCTGGGTCAGCGTGAACATGACGACGAACAGGGCGCCGGCGACGCCGCCGACGACCAGCGCACCCATCGGGTGCATCACGTCGGAGCCGGCGCAGACGGCGACGAGGCCGGCGAGCGGGCCGTTATGTACGAAGCCCGGGTCGTTCTTGCCGAGCACCAGCGCAACCAGCGTTCCGCCGACCATCGCCATCAGCGAGTTGATCGCGACGAGGCCGGAAACCTTGTCGAGCGTCTGCGCGCTCATCACGTTGAAGCCGAACCAGCCGACCATCAGGATCCACGCGCCGAGCGCGAGGAAGGGGATCGATGACGGCGGGTGCGCCGAGATCCGGCCTTCCTTGGTGTAACGGCCGTGCCGGGCGCCGAGCAGGACGACCGCCGGCAGGGCGATCCAGCCGCCCATGGCGTGCACCACGACGGAGCCGGCAAAGTCGTGGAACTCTTCGCCGAAGGTCGCCTTCAGCCAGGCCTGGATGCCGAACGCCTGGTTCCAGGCGATTCCCTCGTAGAAGGGATAGATGAAGCCGACGATCAGGAAGGTGGCGATCAGCTGCGGGTTGAACCTGGCGCGCTCGGCAATGCCGCCCGAGATGATCGCCGGAATGGCCGCGGCAAAGGTGAGCAGGAAGAAGAACTTGGTCAGCTCGAAGCCGTTTTTCTGCATCAGCGTCTCGGCGCCGGCGAAGAAGTTGATGCCGTAGGCCACGCTGTAGCCGACGAAGAAGTAGGCGATCGTCGACACGCAAAAATCGGTGATGATCTTGACCAGCGCATTGACCTGGCTTTTCTTGCGTACCGTGCCCAGTTCGAGGAACGCAAACCCGGCGTGCATGGCGAGCACCATGATGGCGCCAAGCAGGATGAAAAGAACGTCGCTACCAGATTTGAGCGCTTCCATGGCCCCTCCCGAAAATCGAATAGGGGCCATTTAGCAAAAACCATTCCATTGATGGCCGGCCATATCTTTCAATGACTTGCCGCGCGTCGCCGACAGCCAGCGCACCGCTGCGGTGCGTTCAGGCGGATTCAGGCACCATTACGGGACGAGATGCACCAAAGCGTTGCGCGCAAGCTAACGGGGGGCGACGCCGGGCGGCAGGAGGACCCACATCTGCCCCATCTGCTTCATCCGGCCGGCCTGGGCGCCGGCTTCGGCGCCGAAGCCCCAGAAAAAATCGGCGCGCACGACGCCGCGAATCGCGCCGCCCGTGTCCTGCGCCAGCATCAGCCGGCGTAGCGGCGTCGCCGAATTGGGCTGCGTGGTGGACAGGAAGACCGGCGCGCCGAGCGGCACATGGCGCGGGTCGACGGCGATGCTGCGCTCGGCGACCAGCGGAACGCCAAGCGCCCCCGGCGGACCGTCGCCTTCGCTGCCCTTGGCCGGCAACTCGCGGAAGAAGACATAGCTCGGGTTGGCATCGAGCAGTTCGTTCAGGCGCGCCGGATTGGCCCGCGCCCAGGCCTGGATGCCCTGCATCGAGGCCTGCTCGAGCTTCAATTCGCCGCGCTCGACGAGAACGCGGCCGACCGACTGGTAGGGATGGCCGTTCTGGTCGGCGTAGCCGACGCGGACCAGAGCGCCGTCGGGCAGCCTGACGCGCCCCGACCCCTGAATCTGCAGGAAGAAAAGCTCGACCGCGTCGTCGACCCAGAGCAGGACGCGATCGGCGTAATCCTTCTCCCGACCGACGATTTCCGCCCGCGAGAAATACGGAACGACCTTGTTGCCCTGCAGGCGGCCGCGCAGGCGCATGTTCTTCAGGTCGGGCAGGACGTCGCCGAGCTCGATGGTCAGGAGGTCGCCGGGAACGGCGAGCACCGGCTGCAGATAGGGCTTGCCGCGCGTGCGCGAACCGCGCAGCAGCGGCTCGTAATAGCCGGTGATCGTGCCGCTCGTCGTGCCGTCCGGGTTGGTCAGCAGCCAGGGTTCGAAACGCGACTCGAAGAAGGCGCGCAGGGCCGCCGTATCGCGCCCGTCGAGTGTCTTCGCCTCATCGCAGGCCGGGCGCCAGAGCGGGCCCTGCGGCTTGCCGAGCAAGACGCGGCAGGAGTGCAGGAAAGCCGGCCAGGCGGCGCTCACCTCGTCGTCACCCCAGCCCGGCAGATCGCTCCAGCGCGCCGCCTGCATCGGCTTGGCCGGCGGCGGAGGCGTGACTGGTGCGGCGCACGGCGCACAGGCCGGGCACGGCGAACAAACGGCGCCGGGCGCTTCGCCGCGCACCTCCTTGACGGTGGCCTTGGCGCTGTCCTTGCCAAGCTCCTTGCCGCTGCCCTTGTCACTTTCCTTGAGCGTGGCGCAGGCGGCGAGCAGGCCGGCACAAAGCACGGCGATGAACAGCGATCGGGGGGTCGGTTTGCTTTTGCGCATGGTTTGGCTACAGTGCCGTCTGATTTGTCGATTGCCGGAAGTATACAACCCCCATGACCGACCCGCTGATCAACCCGACGCTGCAACTGGCCAGCTTTCTCGCGCGCGCCGAAAAACTGCTCGACCGCCTCGAGCCGCTGCTTCCCCCCGCGTCGCAGACGCCGGACTGGCGCAGCGCCAACGCCTTCCGCTGGCGCAAGAACGGCCAGTACGGCTATCTGCAGGCGATTGTCCGGCCGCCGGCGATCCGTCTCGACGACCTGCGCGACATCGATCCGCAGAAGGCGCGCATCGACGCCAACACGCGCCAGTTCGTCGCCGGCCGGCCGGCCAACAACGTGCTGCTGACCGGCGCGCGCGGCTCGGGCAAGTCGTCGGTGATCAAGGCGCTGCTCAACGAATACGCCGGGCGCGGGCTGCGCCTGATCGAGGTCGACAAGAGCGACCTGATCGACCTGCCCGACATCGTCGACCTGATCGACGGCCGCCCGGAGCGTTTCATCATCTTTTGCGACGACCTCTCGTTCGACGCCGGCGACGCGAGCTACAAGGCGCTCAAGGTCGTTCTCGACGGATCGGTTTCGGCGCCGCCGGACAACGTGCTGATCTACGCGACGTCGAACCGGCGCCACCTGATGCCCGAGTATTTTGCCGAGAACCTCGAAAGCAAGCGGGTCGGCGAAGAAATCCATCCGGGCGAAGCGATCGAGGAAAAAATCTCGCTGTCCGAGCGTTTCGGACTGTGGCTTTCTTTCTACCCCTTCGATCAGGACGCCTACCTGAACATCGTCGCGCACTGGCTCAAGTCCTTCAATTGCAGCGCCGCCGAAATCGCCGGCGCCGAGCGCGAGGCGCTCAACTGGGCACTGCTGCGCGGCTCGCGCAGCGGGCGCGTCGCGTGGCAGTTCGCCAAGGACTGGGCCGGCACGCACGGCACCGACGAACACGCAAATAAGGGCACGAAATGAGCGAAATGGCCAAAATCGTCGCCCATCGGAAAATCGTCGAAGTCGCCGCCGCCGTGCTGCTGCGCGACGAAGGCGATGCCCCCGGATTCTTGCTGGCGCAGCGCCCGGCAGGGAAAGTCTACGCCGGCTACTGGGAATTTCCCGGCGGCAAGGTCGAAGCCGGAGAGACGATGCGCGACGCGCTGGTGCGCGAACTGCAGGAAGAACTCGGTATCACCGTCGACCGCGCCTGGCCGTGGCTGTGCCGGGAATTCACCTATCCGCACGCCGACGTGCGCCTGAAATTTTTCCGCGTCGCCTCGTGGCATGGCGAACTCGCCGCCCTCGAACACAGCGGCCTCGCCTGGCAGCGCACCGGCTTTCCGGCAACGGTCGCGCCGATCCTGCCGGCCAACGGGCCGATCCTGCGCGCACTCGAACTGCCGCCCATCTACGCGCTGAGCAACGCCGAGGAAAACGGCGTCGACGCCGAACTCGCACGGATAGCGCAGGCGCTCAAAAACGGCCTGCGCCTGCTGCAGATCCGCGACAAGACGCTGCCGGCCGGCGAACGCCTGCGCCTTGCCGCGGGCGCCATGGCGCTGGTCCGCAGCCAGCCCGGCGCCCGCCTGCTGATCAACGACGACGAGACGCTGGCACAGGCCGTCGGCGCGCACGGCGTGCACCTCTCGGCGGGCTGCCTCGCGCAGATCGGCCGGCGGCCTGATTTTGAGTGGGTCGCAGCGTCGTGCCACACGGCCGACGAACTGGCCCGTGCGGCAGCGCTCGAAATCGATTTTGCCGTCTTCGGCCCGCTACTGCCGACGCCGACCCACCCGGCAGCGGACGGGATCGGCTGGCAGGAATTCGCGCGCAGCATCGAACGCTCGCCGCTGCCGGTTTTCGCGCTCGGCGGGATGCGGCAGACGATGCTTGAAACGGCTTGGGATTGCGGCGCGCATGGCATTGCCCTGCTGCGCGGCTGGCGCTGAGGCCCGCTGGATTACGCGCCGGGAGGCGGTTCGTCCGGCGCGAGGAGCGGATCGGCACTCTCCTGCACCGGAACGCGATACGACTCGGATGCCCAGGCACCCAGGTCGATCATCTTGCAGCGCTCGGAACAAAACGGCCGCCATTTGTTGGCCGCACTCCACGGCGACTCGCCGCCGCAGTGCGGGCAACAAACCTTGCGCACGGGAGTTTCCATCAGAGGTTGCAGAAAGTCATCAGGAAGTCGATGTCGACATCGCACTGGCGCGGCCGGTGATCGCTTTCGGGGCGCGTGAAGCGGATGTTCAGCGCGTACTTGTTGGCGCTGATTTCGGGGATGAACGGATCGTGCAGCTTGAGCGAGATGCGCACCATCTGCGAACTGCTGCCGCCGAGCATCAGCTGGAAGAGGCCGCTTTGGGCCAGGTGCTGCTCGGAGCGGCCGCTGGCGCGCAAAAGGCGCAGCACGATGGTCAGCCCGTCGCGCAGCGGCAACAACGGCCGCAGCCAGCCGCTCAGCGCCTCGCGACGATAATCGGGTTCGTGGTGTCGCCAGTAGTGGTATGAGGGCAGGTCGAATTCGCAGACGCCGCCGGGAATCGCCGCACGGCTCTTGATCCCCATCAGCCAGTCGTTCTCGCGCAGGTACTGGCCGATCTTGCCGGTCATGCCAAGCAGCGCGGCCGAAGCCTGCTCGATCTCATACAAGGCGCCGGAAAGCGCTTCTTCGGAAATGTCGGGATTGTTGCGAAAGACCAGCAGGGTCTGGCGCTGGCGCTCAAGCTCCTGGATCAGGTCCATCTTGAGGTCGGCGCGACCGGCCACGTCGAGAATTTCAAACATCGAAAGCAGCGCGACGTGATGCTCGTGCGCGCCGTCCTGCTGCATGAAATGCGTGCACTTCTCGAACAAATCCTCCAGACGCAGCAGCGTGCGTATGCGTTCATTGAAGGGATGTTCGTAAGTGATCACGCCGCCGCCGAATCCAGAATTAGGAAATTGCCATAATTCTGAACCATTTGCAGCAAAATCTCAAGAGATTGCATTAAGCGGCGGCCAGCTCGAGGTAACGGTGATGCAGGGTTTCAACCTGCGCCAGCAGCGGCTCGCGGCCGTCGTCGTTGAGCAGCAGATCGTCGGCGGCGGCCCGCCGTTCGGCACGCGACGCCTGGGCCGCGATGATCGCCCAAACGTCTTCCGCCGACAGCTTGCTGCGCGCCATGGTGCGCGAAACCTGCAGCGCCTCTGCGCAATCGACGACGAGGATCCGGTCGACGCGCTGGCGATAATCGCCGGACTCCAGCAGCAAGGGAACGACCAGCAGGACATAGGGGGCGCCCGTCGCCGCCGCGCAGCGCGCCGCGCTTTCGGCACGGATCAGCGGATGGAGAATCGCTTCGAGCCGCACTTTGGCCGAAGGATTGGAAAACACGAGGCGGCGCATCCCCGCCCGATCCAGGCTGCCATCGGCCGCCAGCAGTACATCGCCAAAGGCCGCGCGAATTGCCGGCATGGCGGCCCCCTGCGCTGTGGTCAGCTGATGTGCGATAACATCGGTATCGACGAGCACGGCACCCCGTTCGGCGAAGAGGTCGGCAACGGTTGTCTTGCCGCTGCCGATGCCGCCGGTCAGTCCGACGATGAAGGTCATTGTGCCGGCGCAGCAGCTTCTTTGCAGGCCACCGGCCGGCTCTGCGGGAACTGCACGCCGAACAGCTGCTGCAGCGCACCGGATTGCGCGGCGGGACCGCTCACCTCGAGCGAAGCGAGCGCCGGCTTGCTGCTGCGCTCGCCCACCCGCGCCGTCCTGACTCCCTTGGCGCGTAGCGCCTCCAGATGTTCGCTGGCTGCGCCTTCGGTCGAAAAAATACCCAGCGATATCGCCAGGTGATGGGGACCGGTGTCCTGCACGACAAAAAAATCGGCAATCCCCAGCCTCTTCAGCTCGTCGGTTTTCCGCTCGGCATCCTGCCGGCTCGCCTGCGCCGGCATGAACACCCAGTAGTTGCGGGAACCGGCCCTGACGCTGCGCAGCGGCTTGAACGCGGCAAATTTCTTCGCCAGCAGACGTTCGAAACGATCGGCATCGGCCAGCGGCAAGTCGTTCCAGAGCAGGCAGACCTGGTTTTCGAGCGCCTGCCCGGCCGCCTGCCCGGCCGTTTTATCGACGGGCGGCTCAGGCGCTTTCTCAACCGGTTTTTCGACCACCGCCGCCGTCTCCGACGCGGCGGGCGGTTCGCTGCGGCTGACGATATTCACCTGATCGGCCAGCAGTTGCTGCTGCAGGCGCAACGAATCGGGACCGGCTTTCGATCCGAGATAACCCTGCGTCCAGACAAAGAACAGCAGGTTGACCAGAACCAGCAGGAAGACGAAAACACGCATCGAACGGATCACCCGAATTTCGGCAGATGGCTCAGGGAAGCCTTGATCGCCTCGGCCGGATACTCGAAGTCCTCAAGCTCGCCGGCAAAGTAACGGTCGTAGGCGGCCATGTCGGCAACGACGTTGTACCAGTGCGTCGGAATTTCGGATTGGTCGAGAACGAAACGGAGCGATTCCATGAAGCTTCCCTGAAATTTATGGTCGGTCGGAAAAAACGAAAGTATAGCGTCGCTGAATTGCTTATGTCGGTTGCGTCGGCAAATTCGCCGCCGGGGAACACTCCGAAGCCCCCGGAACGCCGCGCAGCAACTCCTGGCGGACCAGGCGCTGCGGGGAAAACGCCGCAATCAGGCGCTCGCACGCGGCACGCGCGGCAGCGCTGTTGTCCTGGCTGAAATTGCAAACGTAGAGATCGAGCGTCACGGCGCCCAGCTCCGGCCACGTATGCACGGCCAGATGGGACTCGGCGAGCACCACGGCGCCGGTCGCGCCGGCCAGTTGCCCGGCGCTGCCGAACTGGTGAAAGAGCTGCCCGACCGCGCTCAATCCCGGCGTCGAGCAGACATCGAGACAAAGCGCGCGCAACACGCCGGCATCGTTGAGCAGGCGCGGCGCGCAACGGCATTCGTAGAGCTCGGCGATCAGGTGGAGTCCATGCATGGCGAGTATCTCGGACAGTTTGCGGATTGTGGCGAATGCTGGGCCAAGCCAGCATCACCGTCAAGAACCGCCCTGCCATCCAGCAAGACAAGGCTAGCCCTCAGCCCACCCCGCCGACAGCAACTCGGCCTGCGCGAGCACCGTTTTCACCGCGTCGTCCTGCAAATCCGGCGGATAGCCATATTTGTTCAGGATGCGCTTGACCATCACGCGAATCTTTGCCCGCGCCCCTTCGCGCAATGTCCAGTCAATCGTCACGCTCTTGCGCACCTGGGTGATCAGTTCGGCGGCGATGACCTTGAGTTTGTCGTCGCCCATGGCGATCACGGCACTCTGATTGGCGGCAAGCGCGTCGTAGAAGGCGACTTCATCTTCGGTCAGACCGAGGTCAACGCCGCGCTTGCTGGCGGCGTCGAGATCCTTGGCGAGCTGGATCAGCTCTTCGAGCACCTGCATCGTCGAGATGGCGCGGTTGTGATACGCGTTGAGAGTCTGCCTGAGCTTCTCGGAGAAAACCTGGCTCTGCACCAGGTTGCGTTTGGCGCGGACCTTGAGTTCGTCCTTGAGCAGCTTCTCCAGCAACTCGGCGGCGACGTTCTTGTGCTTGAGGCCGCGCACTTCGGCCAAGAACTGGTCGGAAAGGATGCTGATGTCCGGCCTGGGCAAGCCGGCGGCGGTGAACACGTCAATCACCTGGCCTTCGGTGGTGATCGCCTTCGAGACCAGCTGACGGATGGCGGCGTCGATCTGCTCCGGGCTCTTCCGGTTGTTGCTGCTCTGCTTGTTGAGCGCCGCCTGGATCGACTGGAAGAAACTCACGTCGTCGCGGACCGCCGTCGCTTCATCGCTGGCGGCGCAGAGGGCAAAGGCGCGCGAGAGCTCGGCCACCACCTGCAGCCAGCGTCTTTTGCCGTCGTCCTGTTCGAGAATGTGCTCCTGTCCGGCGGGGATCAGGGCAAGGCGCTCGGCGGGTTTGCCGATGGTCCACTTGCGCCAGTTGAAGCCGTGCATCATGTCGCTGGCGATGCCGTGCTTCTCCAGCATCACGGCGATCGCCTGTGCGCTGTCGAAGGTCGGGTTGCCCTGGCCGCCGCTCTCGGTATAGGTGGCGAGTGCGTGTTTGAGCTGATCGGCGAGGCCGAGGTAATCGACCACCAGCCCGCCGGGCTTGTCGCGGAAAACGCGGTTCACGCGCGCGATGGCCTGCATCAGGCCGTGGCCCTGCATCGGCTTGTCGGCATACATCGTATGCAGACAGGGCGCGTCGAAACCGGTCAGCCACATGTCGCGTACGATGACGATGCGGAACGGATCGCGGCTGTCCTTGAAACGGTTCGCCAGCTTGCGCCGCTTGTCCTTGCTGCGGATGTGCGGCTGCCAGGCGGGGCCGTCGTCGGCGCTGCCGGTCATCACCACCTTCACCACGCAGTCCTTGCCCTTCTCGGTTTCAGCGTCGTCGTCCGTCGCGCTGGCCCACTCGGGGCGCAGCTTGATCAGCGCCTCGTAAAGATCCACACAGATGCGGCGGCTCATGCAGACGATCATCGCCTTGCCGTCCATCGCCTCGACGCGCTTCTCGAAATGCGCCACCAGATCGGCGGCGATCAGCGCGACGCGTTTCGGATCGCCGACCAGAGCCTCCAGCGCGGCCCACTTGGTTTTGAGTTTTTCCTTCCGGCTCAGCTCCTCGCCTTCGGTGATCTCCTCGAACTCCGCATCGAGCTTCGGCAATTCGGCGGCGTTCAGGCTCAGCTTGGAAATGCGGCTCTCGTAATAGATCGGCACCGTGGCTTTGTCGGCGACGGCGCGCTGGATGTCGTAGATCGAAATGTAGTCGCCGAAGATCGCCCGCGTGTTGGCGTCGGTCTTCTCGATCGGCGTGCCGGTGAAGCCGATGAACGACGCGTTCGGCAAGGCATCGCGCAGATTGCTGGCAAAGCCGTAGGACATTTCGCCGGTCTTCTCATTGACCTTGCCGCCAAACCCATACTGGCTGCGATGCGCTTCGTCGGCGATAACGACGATGTTCTGCCGCGCGCTCAGCTCGGGCATCGGCTCGCCTTTTTCAGGCATGAACTTGTGGATCGTCGTAAATACCACGCCACCGCTCACCCGATTCAGCAGTGCCCGCAAATCCTCGCGCCCGCCGGCCTGCACCGGCATCTGGCCAAGAATGTCGTGGCAGCGCTGGAACTGGCCGAACAACTGGTCGTCGAGATCGTTGCGGTCGGTCAGCACGACCAGCGTCGGGTTCTGCATCGCTGGATGCCGCACCACGCGCGCGGCATAGAAGAGCATCGAAAAACTCTTGCCGCTGCCCTGTGTGTGCCAGACCACGCCGGCGCGCCGGTCGCCCGGCTTGCCGCCGTGCATGCGGCCCGCCCAGTAGGTGCCCGTATCCTGGCGAGCCTTGCGGCTCTCGGCCATGCCGCTGGCGCGCACCGTTTCCTCGACCGCCGCATTGACCGCGTGAAACTGATGGTAGCCGGCGATGATCTTGTGCAGCGCGCCCGAGTCCGGGTCTTCCTCGAAAACGATAAAATGCTGCAGCAGATCGAGGAAGCGCTGCCGCTCGAACACCCCGCGCACCAGCACCTCCAGTTCCAGCGCGCTTTTCGGTGCGTCGATCTCGCCATCAATCGTGCGCCAGACCTTGAACCACTCCTGGTTCGCCGTCACCGAACCGATACGCGCCTGCAAGCCGTCACTCAGCACCAGCGCGGCGTTGTAATGCAGCAGCGAAGCAATTTCCGCCTTGTAGGTCTGCAACTGCGCGTAGGCGCTCCAGATCGTCGCATCCTCGTCTGCCGCGTTCTTCAGCTCGATCAGGCCCAGCGGCAGGCCGTTCACGAAGACCACGATGTCCGGCCGCCGGTTGTGCTGCCCCTCGATCACCGTGAACTGATTGACCGCCAGCCAGTCGTTGGCGCGCGCGTCGCCGAAATCGACCAGCCGCACATGATCGCCCGCGATGCTGCCATCGGGGCGCGGGTATTCCACCGGCACACCGTCGCGCAGCATGCGATGAAAGTCGCGGTTGGTCTGCGTCAGCGAGGGCGTCCCGACGCGCAGCACCTTGCGCAAAGCCTCTTCGCGCGCCTCCTCGGGGATGGCCGGGTTGAGCCGCCGGATCGCTTCGCGCAAGCGCCCGGCGAGCACTACCTCGGCAAACGAAGCCCGTTCCGCCGCCGGCTCGCCGGGCGCGATCTGCGGCCCGTGGCCGATGGCGTAGCCCAGTTCGCCGAACCATTGAAG
>JBAQRB010000215.1:0-3842 GCA_049295655.1 Rhodocyclaceae bacterium | reverse complement strand
CGCCACGCCGCTACCGCCGGCGGCGAGGTTGCCGCGCGTCTCGCCGGGCTTCGGAATGCGCGCCAGGCACCAGGGAACCACCTCGCCGCCGACGATCAGGATGCGCTTGTCGCCGTCGACGATCTCGGGGATGTAGCGCTGCGCCATGATCGTTCGCGCGCCGTCGCGGGTCAGCGTTTCGACGATCACGTTACGGTTCGGGTCGTCGTGGCGGACGCGGAAGATCTCGCTGCCGCCCATGCCGTCGAGCGGCTTGAGGATCGTATCGCGCTGCGCATCGACGAAGCCGTGGAGCCGCGCCGCCTCGCGCGACACCAGCGTCGGCACGGAAAACTGGGCGAACTCGGCGGCCGCCAGCTTCTCCGAATGGTCGCGCAGCGCGGCCGGCCGGTTGAAGACGCGCGCGCCCTCGGCCTCGGCGCGTTCGAGCAGCCAGGTCGTGGTGACGTATTCCATGTCGAACGGCGGGTCCTTGCGCATCACCAGCGCGGAAAAATCGCGTAGCGCAAGGACAGCGCGCTCGCGTTCGCCAAACCACGCCCGGTCGTCGGCGGCCAGTTCCAGGCGCGCCGCCTCGGCGCAGACGCCGTGCGCGGTGCTCCAGTGGATCGAGGGCTGCATGATCGCCCAGACCTCGTGTCCGGCCGCCTGCGCGGCGCGCATCATGGCGATGCTCGAATCCTTGCTGGCCGACAGCGAGGCCAGGGGGTCGAGAATGAAAGCAATGCGCATGAAATCTGCTCCTGAAGAAGGGCGACGAAAGGGATTTGGGGAAGTGCCAAAGCACCATATCCTACCGCGCCGTCAGCGTCATCACCGGGCCGTCGACGACGACGGTCATGCGTTGCAGAAAACTCATGCCGAGCAGGACCGGGTGGCTGTTCTCGCTGACCGCGGCGCTGACCTTGCGCAGCGTTACCCCGCCGATGCTGACCGAATCGAGCGTGACGATCCAACTGCGCATCTGGCCGTTCGCCGTCGTCGAGATGGCGGGACGGCCCTTGCGGAAATCGATTCCTGCCCGGCTAGCATCGCTGGCGCCAAGAGAGACAAAGGTTGCGCCGGTATCGACAACAAAACGCATGCCGATGCCGTTGATCGTGCCGTCGGTAAAAAATTGCCCGCGACTGTCGGCCATCAGCAAAACGGGCTGCGCATTGGCCGCCTTGCCCAGATCGATGGTTTTCGGCACCGTCTCATCGGCGACTCTCCGTTGCCGGCTTCCTTTGGCGCAGCGTTCGACGGAATAGCTGACGACACCATGGGCGTCGGTGCATTCGTAAAAGTCATGCGGCCCGGCCCACGCGCTTGGCGGGACAAGAAAATGGAGAGCGAAGGCCAGGAAGGACGCGTACGCAGATTTCATGCCGGAAGTTTTTTCAGGGGCATGAAGCAAAGCTGTTTTTTGCATGATCAGGTCAAGTTGCCACGGTCTGCGGGAGGTCTGATTTCTGGCAAGGGAAAGTAGATTCGCACAATACTGTACAAATGTCAGGGTGCAAAAATACTCTCCGCTCGGTTTTCTGTCACCAAGCCGTGTGAGCTTCGATGGTATGCGTTGCAAGCAATTCGATGCTCGGTTGATTCGCGATATCCAGAACAACCATGCAGCTAAAGCTTTCCTCCGATTCAGCATAGTTGTTGGATAAAACATCTATGCCAAAGGCAAACGATGTCGTGCCGGCTGGGATGGTGGCAGTCGTCCTTGTGCTGATGTAATCCTGACCGGCAAGGGCGGAATTTCCTGAGTCCACGGTGCTGAAATGCGCTGTCAAATCATTCGCCTGTACTTGCATGCTGAGAAGAAAATAATTTTTTCTGGGCGTGTGGGGCTCACTGAATCTGGTTTCGACTTCTGCGATCGTTTGCGGGATGAAATTCTCTGCTACGACGGTCGTGAAGTTGTAGGTCGTTGTGCCGGCGAAACTGTTGCCGGCAATGTCCTTGATGCTGCCTGCGGCAAACTCGACACGGTAGGCTGTGCTGTTGGCGAGATCGGTGGCGGGGTTGATCGTCAGTGTTGATCCTGAAATCGCCAGGTTGTTGCTGGTTGCCGCATCATAGGCGGCAATCGTCGTACCAGCGGCGTTTTTAAGCAGGATATTGCCCGAGCCTCGGGCAATGGCTTCGCTGAACGTGACGACAATGTTGCTGCCGATGGCGACGCCGGTCGCTTCGTCGGCCGGACTGAAGGCTGTCACCGTCGGCGCGGTGGTGTCGGTGACTGCGCTTGCCGCTGATACGGTTCTGTCGTCGAATTGAAAATATTCGACACCGTAAACCGTATCCGTCTCCCCGAGACCCGTCGTGACCGTGTAGGCATTGGTGCTGAACGAATAGGCGATTGTCGCAGATGGAAAAAGGCCTGAAAAAATGGCCAGATCGCTTCCTCCTCCCCCCGTCAATATGTCGTTGCCAAGGCCCCCAGAAAGAATGTCGTTGCCGTTGCCGCCGTCGAGGTTGTTGCTGCTTTGATTGCCGACGAGTGTGTCGTCACCGCTGCCGCCGACGGCATTTTCTATTACGCAGCCATAAGCGATGGCAAGGTTATCCGTGCCGTCATAGCTTGGCGTTGGCGGCGGTGTCGTCCAGTTGACCCCCGATGCATCGTCCGACTCGATGGTGATCTTTGAAAAATGACCTTGTTGCAAATCAATGACACATCCTTTCGCGAAGTTGGCAACGGAGAGCGTGTCAGTCCCTCCTGCGTCCCAAATTGTCCTGAAGAAAGGGGTCGTGGAATCAAAGCTGTAAACGTCATTGCCCGTCTTGTAGGCCATGTTGGCGCCGTACATGTACTGGATTGCGGCGATGTCATAGAGCATTGGCGTATCCGGCACGACGTCGAATGATGCCCATGAAATCGAGCCATTCGCGTGGTGAGTCACCCGGCAAAACAGACTGTGCGGGTGATCCGTGTAGGACATTAAAGTGTATTGCAGGGAGTCCTGAGCATAGGGGAGTACCGGGTAATCATCGAACGAATGCTTCAATCCAAGTGCATGGCCCTGCTCGTGCAGCAACGCATTGAAATTGTAGGATCCGGCCGTCCAGTCTGAACTGGACGTTGCGCCGCCAGACAGCGTACTGATCCAAATATCGCCGCCCACAGGCCAATAGTCGTCTGGAAACGATGCCCATCCCCAAGGCTGTTTCCCATTGCTCATCGGATTACTGGCCGACGTCCAGGCAAAACGGATATCGCCGACATTGGAAGTGCTGTCGTAGACTTCTGAAAAAGTGATGTCGGCGACATTGGACCATGCCTGCAAGGCTTGGCGTACCGCTGCCTGCTGAGCCGTACTCAGGCCGTAGTGCGCGCTGGCGTTCTGCTCATTCAGCGAAGAGTAATCGCCGTACCCGTTGTGTCCGGAAAATGTGGCGCTTCCTGAATTTGCCCAAGGAAAGCTATAGGTCAGGCTGACGCCGGTTCCGGTTGCCCCGCCCCATTTATCGCCCGCAAGGAGCGCATCGATTGACAGCGAACCGGACTGGACAATGCGGGTGGTGCTGCTGGAGGTCGTTGGTGATGGCATCGAGTGCTTTCAACAATTTCCGGTTTGCAGTGTGGGGGAGATTAGTTTACTTCGTGTCGGCAGCGGTACGCCGCCGCACAGATCGCATCGGCGAAGACGCCGCTCAAGGCGACCGGGAAATCGTGCCCCATGCCGTCGACGACGCGCAGCTCGGCGTGCGGGATGTTGCTCGCGACGTCTTCGCCGCACGGCAGCTGAATCAGGGGGTCGTTCCGGCCGTGCAGGACAACGGTCGGGCATTCGATGCTTTTTAGCAGACGGCGGCGGTCGCCGTTGGCGAGCAGGGCGCCGAGTTGCCGGGCGACG
>JBAQRB010000214.1:0-23168 GCA_049295655.1 Rhodocyclaceae bacterium | reverse complement strand
CCGCTAGACTCGTCGGCCTCAAGCTCACCGACGCCGACGAAAGCATCCTGATCATGGTCAATCACGCGCTCTTTGCGACACGGTCGCCCGCCGAGCGCCTGCGCCAGATCCTCGACACGGCAAGCTGCCTGATTGTCGAGCTCGATGCCGAAGGCCGCATTACCGAAATCAACCGCCACGCCTGTGAAATGATCGGCTTGCCGCCCGAAGCGCTGCAGGGTCGCTCGCTGTTCGGCGAATTTGTCGCCCCACCGCCGTCCGGCAGCCCCGGAAAACCTATTTACAGGCAGCTCGTCGCCGGTACGTGGGGGGGTGAAACAACTTTTGAAGCCAGCCTCCAGGGCAATCGTGGCGACCACCTGATCGACTGGAAGATCAGCGGACTGAAAGACGGTTCGGGTACGCTGGCCATCGGGCAGGACGTCACGGAACGGCGACCGATGGCCGAGGCCTTGCGCGCCGCGCAAACCATCCCGGACGCCGACTGGCGGGCACAGGTCACGCAAGCGGCCGCGATCGGCCTCTGGGAATGGAGTGTGGGCGGCATCCATTACATCTGGGACGAAACCATGTACGCGTTGCATGGCCTCGCCCCCGGCAAGCCCGCGATCACGATGGAAGACTGGCTGGACCTCCTGCTTCAGGACGACCGGGAACAGACCGCGCAAGAAATCGGCCAGGCGCTGGACCGGGGCCAGGGCGTCGCCAGTGAATTCCGCATCGTTCAGCCAGACGGCAAAGTCCGCTGGCTGCGCCTGATCGGCATTGTCCGCCGGCGCGAAGGCACACACGTCACGGCCATGTCGGGTGTGGCGTGGGACATTTCCGGGCTGAAGGAAACCCAGCACAAGCTCGAACAACTCAACAAACACCTCGAAGCCCGCGTCAGCGAACGCACGAGCGATGTCGAGAGCGCGCGCCAGACGGCGCTGAGCATGGCACGCGACGCCGAATCGGCGCGCCGGCAGGCCGAGGAATCCCTGCTCCGCTTGCGTGTCCTGTCGAGCGCCGTCGAGCAAAGTCCGATCGCCATGTTCATCACCGACGGCGAAGGGCACATCCAGTACGTCAACCCGAAATTCGAGGAACTCACCGCCTTCAGCAGCGCCGACGCACTCGGGAAAAAGCCCTCGCTGCTCAGTTCGGGCCGGATGCCGCACCGCTTTTTCGAGGAGCTATGGGGCCAGATCCGCCGGGGCCACGAATGGCAGGGCGACATTTGCGACCGCCGGAAGAGTGGCGAATTTTTCTGGTCGCATACCCTGATCTCGCCGGTACGCCACGACGATGGCAGGGTTTCGCAATTCATCGGCATCATGGAGGATGTGACCGAGAAACGCGCGGCAACGGACATGCTGCTGCGTGCCAAGGAAGCCGCCGACGAGGCGAATCAGGCAAAAAGCGAGTTTCTGGCCAACATGAGCCATGAAATCCGCACCCCGATGAACGCCATCATCGGCATGGCTTATCTTGCCCTGCGCACCGAGCTTTCGGCCAAGCAACGCGACTATGTCGAAAAGATCCACTTGTCCGGACAGCATCTGCTCGGCATCGTCGAGGACGTTCTCGATTTTTCCAAGATAGAAGCAGGCAAGCTGGAAATCGAAAATATCGATTTCGAACTCGACACCGTTCTTGACGGACTGGCCAACCTGCTGGGCAGCAAGGCCGCGGCCAAGCAGCTTGAACTGCTTTTCGATATCGACCCGGCCCTCACCCGCCGGCTCAACGGCGATCCGCTGCGGCTCGGGCAGATTCTCATCAACTACACCAACAACGCGATCAAATTCACCGAACGGGGAACGGTGATCGTGCGCATCGAACGCATTGCCGAAACGGCAGACGCCGTCGATATACGCTGCTCGGTCGAGGATACCGGGATCGGCATGAGCGAAGCGCAAAAAAATCTTGTCTTCCAATCCTTCCAGCAAGCTGACAGCTCGACGACACGCCGCTTCGGCGGTACCGGCCTCGGTCTGGCGATCAGCAAACGTCTGGTCGAACTGATGGGCGGCGCGGTCGGCGTCAACACCGAACTCGGCAAGGGCAGCACCTTCTGGTTTTCGCTGCATCTCGGCCAGGGGCTCCCGCTCGATCGCCGAACCCTTCCGGACGAACTGCACGGCAAGCCGCTGCTCGCCGTCGTCGATCATGATGCGGCACGCCGGATCGTCGCCCGGCAACTGCGGGAAATGGGTTTCCGGGTCGATTGTGCCGGTTCCGGAGAACAGGCGATTGGAATGCTCCGCGAGCAGGACAAGCGCCATGCGCCCTACGAGATCGTTTTTCTCGATTTGAAGGGGCGGGAAACAGATGCGCTCGAAACAGCCCGCCGCCTGAAAATGCAGGGGCTCAAACACCCGCCACCGCGCATCCTGCTTGGCTGCTACAGCCACGATCCGGCCATCTACGAAGCAGAGGATTCCGGCATCAACGATTTCGTGCTCAAGCCGATGACAGCCCGCACACTGCTCACGGCCATCTTGCGCACCGTCCGCGAACCGGGCGCCGCCCTCCCCAGCCAGGCCAGCCAGTCGACCGAACGGCTGCAGGGAACGCAGCTGCTGCTCGTCGAGGACAGCCTGTTCAATCAACAGCTTGCCTTCGAAATTCTTGAAAATTCCGGCGCGCGGGTGCGCATCGCGAGCAATGGCGAGGAAGCGATCTGCCAGCTTGCTGGCGAGACATTCGACGCCGTGCTGATGGATGTCCAGATGCCGGTCATGGACGGACTTGAAGCCACGCGAAGAATTCGCCTGATGCCGAAATATGCGGCGTTGCCGATCATCGCCATGACAGCCAACGCTTTTGCCCAGGATCGCGAGCGCTGCCGGGCCGCCGGCATGAACGACTACATCACCAAGCCAATCAACCCCGAGCAGCTCGTTTCCCGTCTGGAGCGCTGGCTGCGCGCCCGGCCGGCAGACAGCGCCGACAGCTTGCCGACCGTGACGGAACCCGCGGCAAACAGGGCAGCAGGCCATGCCGACGCCGCTGCGCTCGATCTCTCGCAGCTCGCCGAACTGGTACATAACGACCCGCAGCGCATCCGAAAATTCGCTCAACGCTTTTTACAGGTAGCATATGACACCCACCGTGAAATGGAGAACGCACTGAATGCGGGTGACTACGATGCCCTGCGCGCCCTCGGCCACCGGCTCAAGGCTTCGGCAAGTACCGTCGGCGCCGCCGGTTTTGCCGATTTATGCACGCGCATCGAACACCTTGCCGACGACACGCGGGCGGCACCGCTGCTTGCCGATCTATCCGACGCCCTGCCGCGACTGGCCTGCCGGATCAGCGAACAAACAAACCACCTCCCCGAACAAGAGAAAAAACCATGAGCCAAGTTGAACGCCCACTGAATGCCCTGCTGGTCGATGACGATGAATTCACTGTCGAGTTTGTCGCCGACATGCTTCGCCACCTGCGTCCCTGCACGCTGCGCACGGCGGGCTCGGCGGCCGGCGCACTCGACCATCTGCGCGACGAAGCCCCGGACATCCTGTTCTGCGATCTCAACATGCCCGGCATGGACGGCATCGAACTCCTGCGCCATGTCGCCGCCGTGGGCTTCCGTGGCGGCGTCGTGCTGCTTTCCGGGATGGACGGCAAGCTCCTGAAGGCCGCCGAAAGCCTCGCCAATGCGCAACATCTCAACATCGTCGGCACCTTGTCGAAGCCGGTCAGCGAGACCAACCTGCAGGCAATTCTGGAACGTTTCGACGAAACCCGAGCCGGTGCGGAGCGAGAAAGCAGCGTTGAAACGCTGACGGCCGGCGAACTGATCAAGGGACTGGCCAGCGGCTGCCTGCGCCTGCATGTGCAACCGAAAGTCTCGCTGCACAATGCCGAGGTGGTCGGTGTCGAATGCCTGGCACGCTGGGAACACCCGACGCGGGGTACGCTGCTGCCCAGCACCTTCATCGCCGTCGCCGAACAGACCGGCATGATCGACGCCCTGACGCTCGACATGCTGCACATGGGCGCCCAGCAGCTCAGGCAGTGGAAGAATGCCGGGCTGGCGCTCAGGATTTCGGTCAACGTCTCGATGGACAACCTGCACGAGCTCGACCTGCCCGAAGTCTTCGCCGACATCGTTGCGCGCGCCGGACTGACGCCGGAAGAGATTACGCTCGAAATCACCGAAAGCCGCCTGATTTCCGACTACACGGTTCGCCTGGACATTCTTACCCGGCTGCGGCTGAAGGGCTTCGGGCTGTCGATCGACGATTTCGGGACCGGCTATTCGACGCTGGAAAAAATCAAGCACCTGCCATTTACCGAACTCAAGGTCGACCGTTATTTCGTGCATGGCGCGACCAACGATCCGGTGGCGCGCGCCATTCTGGAGTCAGGCGTCCGCCTGGGGCGCAGCCTGCAACTGAACGTCGTCGCCGAAGGCGTGGAAAACGAGGAGGACTGGAATCTCGTGATGCGCGCCGGATGCCATGAGATCCAGGGCTATCACGTTGCCGAAGCGATGCCTGCCGAGGAATTCGCCGACTGGCTGGCGAACTGGCAGAGCACCCACCCGGCGGGGACCGGCACCACACCGGCCGAGGCCGGCGAAACGGCATGCGTGGGCGGGAACCTGCTGATCGTCGATGACGATGATTGCATCCTCGACTGTTACCGCGCGGCACTCGAGCCGCAGTTCCGGGTGACGACGGCGCATACCGGCCTCGAAACGCTGTCCATCGCCGAAAACGAAAAACCCGACCTCATCATCCTCGACGTCGACATTCCCGGCATCGACGGATTCGAGACTTGCCGGCGCCTGCGCAGCCGCGACCAGACGGCGAATACGCCGGTCATCTTCGTCTCCGCCAGCGACCAGATCGAGCGCCGCATTGCCGGCTACGAAGCCGGCGGCAATGACTACCTGACCAAGCCGTTCGACATCAAGGAAATCACCGCCAAGATCGCGCAACAAATCCAGGCCGCCACCGAGCGCAGCCAGCTCAAGCAGATGGCCGACTTCGCCGGCCAGACCGCCATGGCGGCAATGAGCAGCCTGGGCGAAATGGGCGCCCTGATCCAAGCGCTACAGCGCTTCAACGCCTGCGTCACCTACGACGAACTGGCCGGCGCAGTGATCGACGGTCTCGGCAGCTACGGCCTGTCCGGCGCGGTGCGCATCTCTGCCGGAGAAGACGTGCTGGCGCGCAACAGCAAGGGCGACAGCAACCCGCTCGAAATCTCGGTGCTCGAACACATGAGCGCGATGGATCGCATCGTTCAGTTCAAAACCCGCATGTCGATCAGCTACGACCACGTCGACCTGCTGGTCACCAACTTGCCGCTGGACAACCCGGACCTTTGCGGTCGTCTGCGCGACCATCTGACCACCATGACCGAAGGCGCCAACGTGCGGGCGCGCGCCATTTATGTCGCGACCCATGCCCAGCGCCAGTCGCAGGGCATCGAACGGACGATCGGGAAAATCATCCGGGCGCTGGCCGACATCGATCAGGCGCAACGCAAGAGCCGGGTCCTGACCAACCTGTCGATTCAGAAGCTGAACGCCTCGGTTGAACAGACACTGCTGAAAATGGCGCTGACCGAGGAGCACGAAGCGCTGATGATCCGCGTCGTCGCCGAAGGGGTGGAAAACATTCTAGTCGCCCAGTCCTCGGAAACCGACGTACAGGACGGCTTCACCGGGATCGTCAATGAACTGAAGGGCTTCGTCGCGCCGCCGGCGTGATGCGCCGACAGCGGCCCCCATGCGCACGCCGGATTTCAGCGCCCTGCTGCGCTGGCCGAACGTACCGGCCTGCTACGGCTGGCTCTCGCTCGACCGGCGCGGCCAGTGGCGCATGCGCGGCGACCCGGTCACGCATCCGGGGCTGATCGACTTCCTCAACCGGCAATATGCGCACGACACGGACGGCCGCTACTTCGTGCAGAACGGCCCGCAGCGGGTTTTCGTCGAACTGGCCTACACGCCGTGGATCCTGCGCCTGACCTCGGAAAACCAGCTGCAGACGCACACCGGCGAAACCGTCGATGAAGTCCGGGGCGCCGCATTCGACGAGGAAGGCAACCTGCTGCTTGAATTTTCGGACCGCATCGCCCTGCTCTGCGACCGCGACCTGCCGGCAATGCTCGGCCGCCTGCGCCAGCCCGACGGTACGCCGGCCGGCGACGACGCGCTGCTCGAGCTGCTCGAACAGGACGACGCGGCAAGCGCGAGCACGCTGACGCTGCACTGGAACGGCCAGCGCATCCCCTTGCACCGGCTGCGCCATGCCGACGTCGCCCGCCGCTACGGCTTCGTGGCGCTGCCGAGCGAGCCGCCCGCCGGATAAGCGGCGCGACCACGAAAATCGGCGCCCGAAGGCGCCGATGAAAGCAAGGCATCCGGCGCAAACGCCGCCGGACCAAAACGCGATCAGAAGAAAATGATGCCGCCCAGCGAAACGGTGTTGTTCTTCGTATCGGTACCGGCGTTGTTGTCGGTGATCTTTTCCTGGTTGATTTCACCGACCAGCGTGACGTACTTGTTCAACGCGTGATAGACGCCGAAGGTCACCGCCTTGTTCTTGATGTCGCCGGCCATTCCGCCATCCCGGTCCTTGTTCTGGCCATAGTTCACGCCGAACTTGGTGGCGTTCATCTTGTACGTCCCCTGCAGGAAATGCCCGTCGGACTTGACGCGCACGCCGGCCGCATTGGCGCCGCCAAGGAACTGGGCGCCGACCGTGGACAGGCCGAGGCCGTTGCCGTCGAAGACGTAGGCGAGTGCCTCGAAGTTGCCGTAACCGACCTTGCCGCCGAGCTCCTTGCCGTCGGCACGATAGCTCTTGGTGGCACAGGTGGCGCCGGTAGAGCAGCTGGTGCTCTGCGTCACCAGGCCGCCCCACACCTTGCCGGGGGTGGCGCCCTTCCAGTCGTAGGAAGCGATGGCCTGGAAGCCCGGCGTCTTGGTTTCGTCGCCGGCGAACTTGCTCGGCTGGAAGATGCCGGCCGACGCCGAGAAGCCGTTCATCTTCGGCGTCGTATAGGTGATCTGCGGCTGGAAGCCCGTGTACATGTAGCCGTGGCCGATCATGCCGAAGGTGGTGTTGTACGGAATGCCGGCGTTGCTCGTACCGCCGACGCCGATCAGCGTCATGTCGTTGAGGATGACGTTCTGGCCGAACAGGCCGATGTCGCGGCCGAATTTCAGGCTGCCCCATTTCTCGTTGCCGAACTGGAAGTACAGATTGCGCGTATCGATCTGGCTGTAGGGATTGGTCGCTCCCGCACCGTTGGCGTTATTGCCGATCGGCAGGCCGATGGTCTGCGAATTACTGTTGATGCCCGGTGCGAAACTGACGTGCGCCTTGATGTCGAGGTCGTTGGCCTTGGTCGTCGCGACGAAATTGATCCAGCCCGGCAGCAGGCCGTTGGTCAGCGCGCTGTTGCTGTTCTTGGTCGTCACGCCCGTGGCGCGGGTCGTCGTTTCAGCCTCACGGAACACGTAATAGCCGTTCACGGTACCGTTGATGTCGAGGGTCACGTCGTTCTGGGTAAAGCTCACGGCGTGGCTGGCGCCGGAAGCTGCGGCCAGCAGCGCAACGGCGATGGAACGGGCAAGGATGGTCTGACGCATGGTTTGTCTCCGACTGATTGTTTGTAAGATCTTTTCGGCCCCCGACAGGGCATCGCGGGGCCTCTTCTCCTCACACTCCGTGGCAGCGAACTTTCGCCCGGCCAGCAAAGCGCGATGTGCTTATCTCGCGAAGCCTGTGCCAGCCCGCGGCAGATCAGGCGCAAACAGGCCAGGGACCAGCAAACACGGGGGAATCGAGACAATCGTCGGGCGCCGGCGATCGGCGCGGCGGTCGAACGACCTGTCGCATCTCTCGACACTGTTCCATCCTGATACGCTCCATCGATGCCTGGCGGTACAGGACAAACGGAACAGGGAGTTCACCCGCCGGAGGATGCTATGCGGTAACCCCACCCGCACAGAATGAAGAAGCCGCTGCGAGAGCGGACAAGTCTTGGAAAGCGCTTTCCCGCCGGCGGCATCCGGAGCCCATGATCCAGCCGGCTGAAGTCGGGGCCAATCAAATTTCAATTTCGTCGGCCATGCTGACTCATCTCCGGTCCCGGCGCTGCACCGGTTCAATCGCTTCGACCAGTTGTTTCGACGATCGCCAACCGACCCCGATTCGTCCTGTCCGGACTGCGTAATTGCCTGCCCCCGTCCCGAGCCCGAGTTCCGAGTCCCGGCTCGCCGGGACATGGCGCTTTCCAGCGGGAGGTTTGATCATGGTCGGAGCGATTGGTGGCGTCGGAATCGGCGTTGGCGTTGGCGTTGGCATTGGCGGCGGTATCGGCATCGGCGGCGCTTCAGGCGACATCGGCGCCATTGGCGGTTTGCCCGGCGGGGACGTGGCGGGCAGCGAAGGTCCGGCGAGTGCGGCCCCGGCCGCTCCGCCAGCGGGCATCCAGGTGAGCATTTCCATGGCGGCCCGCCAAGCGCTGACCAATGACATGACTGTCGCCGTGCCCGGCCAGAGTACCGGCGTGCAGGTCAATGCCGGTATTGATCAGCTCGCCGTCAATGTGCAAATTCAAGGTTTTTCGGACTTGCAGAACTGGGATGAGCTGATCGCTGCATTGATTTTCGCGCTGTTGCTGCAGAACCGGAAAGACAATGGAAGTTGAGCCTGGCCTGCGCGCATCGGTTCCGCGCCCATCGTCCGCCGGCTTGCAACAAGCCCTTACCCATCCCACGGTGGTGGCTTGCTCAACATCGACCTGAACAATCAAGCCCTGCGCAATGCGCTGCTCGCGCAAGCCGAGCAGCAGTTGAACCAACTCGCCGCAATCGACGCCACTACGGACGCCGCTGCGCGCTCCGGCGAGGAAGCGTCCGTTTCGCCCGCCGACCCGCAGCGTCCGATAACGCCTTACCGGGTGCGCGAAGCGCTGCGCAGCTACCGAGAAATCGCCGCGCTCTGAGCCGGGCTGATTATTTCCCGATCTTTCCTCTTTTCCGCCGCCGTAGCCCCAGATCCGCGACCAGTCGTACGCCGCGAACCGCGCTGACTCATCGTTGGCATAAGCACGGATTTCGTGGCCCCGAGCCGCGATCAGGCGCCGCTGCGGCCATGGCAGGAGGAGCCCGCGAGCATCGGTGAGCGCCAGCACTGCGCGCGGCGTCAGCGGCCCGCCGGCGGTGCGCCTTGCGACGACGGCGAGTTCACCGCACTTCAGACGAACCAGGCTGCCCGGCGGGAAGCGACCGAGGGCCCCGACCAGGCGCGTCGTCAAGGCGGGATCGAGTTGCTGCTGGTCCTGGCCAAAGAGGTGCTGGACGGTATTCGCGGTGCCGTCCGTACGCTGGATGTTCCAGTACAGCGGCCGCCGTGACTGGCGTCCGCCCAGGCGCGCCGCCAGGAGGGTATCGGCGACGCGCAGCATCCTTGCCGGCAAGGCGATGGCGGCCCCCTTGAGCGCGTGCGGATAACCGCTGCCATCGATGTTTTCGTGGTAGCTGCCCACCGCGTTGAGCCACGGCGGATCGAATTGACCGATGCGTTCGAGCAGGCGCACGCTTTCCAGCGGATGCGAACGCATCTCGGCGATCTGCCCGGCGCCGGGTCGAAGCAGACTGGCGTGCATTTTGTCATGCAGCCCAAGCTTGGCCACATTCATGGTGAGCGCGCTGCCGATGACGCCGACGATCCGCTCACGCGGCATGCTGTCCGCCGCCGCGAGTTCCGCCACCAATAGTGCGCTGTGGATGAGATGGCCAATGCTTGGCCGGCCGAAGTTGTGCAGGCGCGCGAAGCCCAGGCAGGCGTCGGCGTCCAGCGCCCACGCATCGTGGATGCCGAGCGCCAGGTCGGTGAGCTCGCGCGCGGAAAGATGCTCGCTTCCCGCCAGGCGCACCGCAATCCTGGCCATGCTGTCGCCGATTCGTCCGATCTGGCGCAGCGGATCGACGTCGGAAATGCGAACCGCCTGCCCGGCCAGGCAGAACACCCGGATCGGTCCCGAGGGATTGCCGAGGCTGCCGGCGATGATCGCGCCGTGGCGCACCAGCAGCATGCCTTGGGCATTATAAATGTCGCACGGGGCAACTTTTCCGATCAGATCCTGCGGCAGAACCAGCGGTCGCAGATCGGCGCGCCATCCTTCGCACGCTTCCGCCCGATTTTTCGCCTGGGTTCTGTCATCCATGCCGGTATCAAAGTGACTGTGTGTCGGGACACGATACGAGGCGAAGATGAGAAGACGGAAGGATCGGAAGCCGAAAACGCAATCCGTAAGAACTACGCAGACGCGAACAGGCGCCGGAGCAGTCTCTCAGGCAAGTTGATGGCAGCCAGTCGAAACCTTCAGGCCAGCGTATCGGTGCTGAGCCGTTCGCGCAGAAACTCGATGAAACGCTGGGTCTTCGCCGGTAGCAGGCGCGTCTCGGTCATCGCGTAGACTGGGGTTGCCGGCCCCTCCCAGTCGGCAAGGATTCGACGCAGGCGCCCGTGCGCCACGTCTTCGGCAACGATTTCGGCGGGCAGCAGGGCGATTCCCTGATCGAGCGTGGCCAGCCGCCGGATCAGGCCAACGCTGTTGAGCTGGAAGCGGCCGCCGACGGCGATCTCGATCGACTCATCGCTCTTGCGCAATACCCACACATTGGCTTTTGCCTGTCGGAATCCGATGCATTCGTGCTGCGCCAGATCGGCGGGGTGGGCCGGTTCGCCGGATTGTTCGAGATAGGACGGCGAGGCGTAGAGATGGCACGCGAGGTTGGCCAGCTGCCGCGCGATCAGGCTCGAATCCGCTGGCTTGCCCATGCGGATGGCGACATCGAAGGGTTCGGCCACGAGGTCGACCAGGCGCGGCGTCAGGTCGAAGTCGAAGCTGATGCCCGGATAGCGGCGGGCGAACTCGGCGATCAGCGGCGCCAGGTAGATATTGGCAAAATCGACCGGCAGCGAAGCCCGCAATACGCCGCTCGGCTGAGCCAGCAACTCGCCGAGCTGTTCATGCGCCAGCTTCGCCTCGTCGACGATGCGCTTGCAGCGCTCGAAATAGATCTGGCCGGCCTCGGTCAGCTCGATCCTGCGCGTGGTCCGGTGCAGCAGGCGCAACCCGATGGCCTTTTCCAGCGAGCTGATGCGGCGCGATACCGTCGAGTTCGGCATCCCGACGGACTCCGCCGCACGGCGAAAGCCCCGCGCCTTGACCACCTCGACGAACAAGGCCATGTCGTTCAAGAGTTCCACTTGCATTGCTCCATCAATGGATCAATCATTTCTGTTTCAGCTACTCTATCTCGAATCCGCTTTGGACGATGATGTCTTCACCCCCTTCACCCCTTTTCACCAAATTCCATCGAGGATCGCCCCATGAGCCAGCTGTTCACCCCCGTCCGCGTCGGTCGCCACACTCTGCCCAACCGCCTGGTCATGGCGCCGATGACCCGTTCGCGCGCCGACGACGACGGCATCCCGGGCGAGTTGACGACCCGCTATTACGCCCAGCGCGCCGGCGCCGGTCTGATCATCAGCGAAGGGGTCTTCCCGTCGGCCATGGGCAAGGGCTATGTACGCACGCCGGGGATCGCGACCGACGCCCAGGTCGCCGCCTGGAAGCAAGTGACCGAGGCCGTCCATGCCAACGGGGGGCGGATCTTCATGCAACTGATGCACTGCGGTCGCATCTCGCATCCGTCGCTGCTGCCCAATGACGCACAGCCCGTCGCGCCTTCGGCGATCAAGCCGGCCGGCCAGACATGGACCGACAGCGGCATGCAGGACTTCGTCACGCCCCGCGAACTCAGCGTGGACGAGATCGCGGCGGTGATCGAGGATTACCGGCTGGCGACCCGCCGTGCGCTGGCGGCCGGTTTCGACGGGGTCGAGCTGCACGCCGCTTCGGGCTACCTGCCCGAACAGTTCCTGTCTTCCGGCAGCAACCGGCGCCAGGATCAGTACGGCGGCCCGCTCGCCAATCGTTCGCGCTTCGTTCTGGAAGTGCTCGGCGCAATGGTCGCCGAGGCCGGCGCAGATCGCGTCGGGATCAAGATTTCGCCAGAGATGGGTTTCAACGATATCGCCGATGCCAATCCGCAGGAAACCTACACCTACCTGGTCGAGCAACTGCGTGGCCTCGATCTGGCCTACCTGCACGTTGCGCTGTTCGGCGCGAAGGTCGATTACCACGCGCTGTTGCGCCCACGTTTCAACGGCGCCTACCTGATCGGCGGCGGTCTCGAGCAGACCGGCGCCGAAGCCATCCTGGCCGATGGCCGGGCCGACGCGACGGTGTTCGGCGGCGCCTTCCTGGCCAATCCCGATCTGCCCGAGCGCTTCCGCCAGGGCGCGCCACTCAACGCCCCGGACAAGAACACCTTCTATTCGCCCGGCGCGCAGGGCTACACCGACTATCCGGCGTTGAGCGGAACGAGCGCTGACTGATCCGGCGCAGGATCAGAAGTCGATCCCGGCCGAGACGCCGAGCAGATAGTTGCGACCCGGCGCCGGCGCAAAGGCGCCGCTCGCGTTGTTGACCAGCACGCCACCGACATAGCGCTTGTCGCCGAGGTTCTCGATGCGCAGGAACTCCTTCAGGCGCAGCCCGCCAAGGCGCTGCTCGAAGCCGCCTTTCCAGTTCACCACCGTGTACGCCCCGGCCGCATCCGAATTGACGTCGTCGATGAAGACCTTGCTGCTGTAGCGCGCTTCGAGCGCGCTCGAGAAGCCGCTCGCCGGATGCCGCCACGAGAGCTCGCCGTAGAGCGTGTTGCGCGGCGTGCCGGGCAGCAGGTTGCCACTCCCGATCGTCGTTCCGGCCGATGTCCGGTAGGCGTCCTTGAAGTGGGCGTCGAGCAGCGTGTAGGCGAGATTGGCCTTGAAGTTGCGGCCGAGGTCGCTGTCGACCGCCAGCTCGAGACCCGAGCGCCCGGTCTTGCCGGCGTTGGCATAGACCGAGCGGCCGAACGACGCGCTATCGACGACGATTTCCTTGTCGGTCTGCACCTGGAAGACGGCGAGATTCAATCGCGTGCTCTCGCCGACGAAGGCCTTGACGCCGGCTTCGTAATTCACGCTGGTCGAGGGCTGCAGGCCGAAATTGAGCCCGCTGGCGCCGCCGGCCCGGTAGGCCAGCTCGATGAAGGTCGGCGTCTCGAAGCCCTTGCCGGCGTTGGCGTAGAGGTTGACCGCCGGCGTCAGGTGATAGACGACGCCGAGCACCGGGCTCGTGTTGCTGTAGCTGACCGCACCGCTGTCGTCCGGGTTGCCGTTGCCGCTCGTCCGGATATAGCGGTCCTTGTTCTCGAAATTCACCCGGCTTTGCCGGATGCCGCCGCTGACGATCCAGTCCTGGCCGATGGCCCATTCGGCCTGGACGTACTGCCCGGAATTCGAAACGATGTTGTCCTCGTCGCGGCGCAATACCCCCTGCGCGCCGGCGTTGTTCTCGAAGCCGGTACGGGCGTCCTTCATCTGCTCGTGCGTCAGGCCCAGCGTCAGCTTGAGCGGACCAGTGGGCGTCGTCGCCCGGTGGCTCCAGCGCAGATCGACGCCGGAGAAATCCCGGTCGATGGCGCTGATGCCGCCCGAGCCCTTGATCACCGCCGCGCTGTTGAACGCGGTGGCCAGCCGGGTATAGGTGTTCCGCACCCCGGCCCAGCCGATCGCCTGCAAGGTATCGCGCTCGCTCAGGCGGTGCTCGAGATTGACGCCGATCTGCGTTTGCGACTTGCTGCCGCCGGTGTTCTGGGTCAGCGAGTTGGCCAGCGTCTGGCGCGGATTGGCCGCCATCTGCGCCCGGGTCAGGCCCTGCGGATCGTCGTTGTACGGCTGGTCGAGCGAATTGAGAACGACCGTCACCTTGGTATCCGCGCCGGCGCGCCAGTTCAGTTTCGCATTGAGATGGTCGCGCCGCACCGCGCTGTGCTCGCGATAGCCGTCGCTCTGGTAGCGCGAGGCATCGATGACATAGCCGAGCGCCCCGGACTGGCCCTCGGCCAGCAGGTCGGCGCGCGCCGTGCCGAAACTGCCGGCGTAGGCGCTGGCCGTGGCGCGCGGCGCACCGACGCCGTCGCGCGTGAAGATCTGGATCACGCCGCCCGACGAGTTGCCGTAAAGCGCCGAGAACGGACCGCGCAGCACCTCCATGCGGTCGGCCGAACTCAGGCTGAAGGTGCCCATCTGCCCCTGCCCGTCGGGCATCGACTGCGGAATCCCGTCGGCGTACAGGCGGATGCCGCGCACGCCAAAGCCGGCGCGCGCGCCGAAACCGCGCGACGAGACCAGCTGGTCGGACGAAAAGCGCGACTGGTTGGGCGCCACGATGCCCGGAACGCGCGCCAGCGACTCGGCGGCATTGACCATCGCCTGCCCATCCTGCATCTGCTCGCCGCTCACCACGTCGATCGAAACCGGCAGATCGAAACTCGATTGCGCGATGCGCGTCGCGGTGATGACGACCGGGGAAGTCTGCGCGACGGGATCGGCGGCAAATGCGGCGGGGGCGAACGCGCTGCCGATCAGCGAGGCAAGCAGCGCGTGGCGGCGACGAAAAGCAGGCAGGGAGCGCATGAGGTTTTCCGCAATGGATTCAGGAGCCCCGATTCTGACAGCATCCACCGACACCGGCATCGCGGCCCCCTGCGCAATCGACTCATGATTTTCATGAGTCATGGTTTATGCGGCGATTGCCGCCCGCGCAGGCAAAAAAATGGCCCGGCAAGGGCCGGGCCAAAAGCGCTATCGCGCGGAGGGGTAAGACGTATTTAACCGCGAAGTGCCTAACTGCGCCGCGCCGCGCTGGCCAGACCAGCAGCCGGCGTGGTGAGCGGCGCGCGGGCGCCGAGCAGGCGGAAGGCGAACAGCGCGAGGAACAGCGTGCCGAAGGCAAAGACGATGTCACCCGGCACGCGCAGCCAGACGAAGAGTTCCATCATCGGGCTATGGACGAACTCGGGCGAGCGCGCGAACCAGACGCCGTGCGTGATGCTCGCCCAGGCCTGGGCGATGCCGGCCGGCACCAGCGAGATGAAGACCATCATCGCCAGACCGATATTGAGCGACCAGAACATCCAGCCGAGCAGCCGGTCCGACCAGACGGCATGGGAGAAGAGACCGCGCAGGCAGAACAGCATCAGGCCGATGCCGAGCATGCCATAGACACCGAACAGCGCGGCATGGCCGTGCGCCGCGGTCATGTTCATTCCCTGCATGTAGTAGAGCGCGATCGGCGTGTTGATCGAGAAGCCGAGCAGCGCCGCGCCGACGACGTTCCAGAAGCCGACCGCGATGAAGCAGATGATCGGCCACTTGTAGGCCTGCACCCAGGGAGCGGCTTTCGAGCGCTGGTAATTGCGGTAGGCCTCGGTGCCGATCATCGCCAGCGGGACGACTTCAAGCGCCGAGAACATCGCGCCGATGGCGATCACCGAGGTCGGCGTGCCGGTGAAGTAAAGGTGGTGCAGCGTGCCGAGGATGCCGCCGAACAGGAAGACGATGGTTTCCAGGATGATCGCACTGTTCGCCGTGGCGGCGCGGATCAGGCCGAGGCGGGTAAACAGCAGCGCGATGACGGCGGTGGCGAACACTTCGAAGAAGCCTTCGACCCACAGGTGAACGAGCCACCAGCGCCAGTACTCGATCATCGCGTAGTGCGTCTGCCGGCCCCAGGTCAGCGAGGTGGCGTAGAAGCCGCCGATGCACATCGCCGAGAGGAAGACCATGGCGATCAGGCCGCGGCTTTCGGAAGGCTTCTTGAGCGCCGGCCACAGGCCGCGACCGAGCAGCAGCACCCAGAAAAGCAGGCCGATGAACAGCAGGATCTGCCAGACGCGGCCCATGCTGGTGAATTCCAGGCCCTGGTTGCCGATCCAGAAGGCGAACTCGTTGCCGGCGCCCTGCAGGGTGCCGATCCAGCCGGTCGCGGTCGATCCGGCGACGATGAAGAGCAGCGCGTAGAACAGGACATCGACGCCGAGCTTCTGATACTTCGGCTCGCTGCCCGAGATCGCCGGCGCGATATAGAGGCCGGTGGCCAGCCAGGCGGTGGCGATCCACAGCACGGCGAACTGCGTGTGGATGGTGCGGCTGACGGTGAAGGGCAGGATCTGGCCGAGCGGGAAGCCGAAGAAGCTCGTTCCCTCGACCGCGTAATGCGCGGTGATGACGCCCATCCCCACCTGCGCCAGGATCAGCGCGATGACGACGAAGAAGTACTTGCGCGTCGCGAGCATCGACGGCGTCGCCTTCAGGCTGAACAGCGGATCGTTCTTCGGCGGCAGCGGATCGCCCTCCTCCTTGTGCGTCGAGTGGAAGTAGATCATGCCGGCGATCGCGCCGAGCATCAGGACGATGCTGGCGATCGACCAGATGCCGGTATTCGCCGTCGGCGTGTTGCCGACCAGCGGCTCGTGCGGCCAGTTGCTGGTGTAGCTCAGGCCTGCCTCGCCGGGACGGTCGGTGGTCGCCGACCAGGCGCTCCAGAAGAAGAAGGCGGCGAGCGCTTCGCGGTCGGCCGGATCGCGCAGCGAACCGGGATTCATCGCGTATTGCTCGCGCAGGGAATGCAGCGCGGGTTCGCTGCCGAACAAGCCGACGTAATGCGCGGCGACCTCGGCCACCGCGGCGGCGCGGTCAGGCGACAGGAAGATCGTGCCGCGCTCGGCGTCGTAGCTGTTGCGGCGCATCTCGACGCGCAGATTGGCGTCGAGCTGGGCCTGCTGGCCGGGCTGGAGATTCTCGTAAGCAGCGCCGAAATCGCGCTGCGCCCGGATCGCGCGCAAGGCCACCGCCTCGCGATGCAGCCAGTCGGCCGACCAGTCCGGCGCGAGGTAGCTGCCATGCCCCCAGACCGAGCCGAGTTGCTGGCCGCCGGCGGCGAGCCACGACTCCTGCCCGCGCATGACCTGGCCTTCGCTGAACAGGACGTCGCCCTTGCTGCTCACCACCTGCTTCGGAATCGGCGGCGCGTGCAGGTAGATTTCGGCGCCGACCCAGCCGAGGGCGGCAAATGAGAGCACGCAGATGACTGCGAGCCAGGTCCAGAGTTTGCGGGTGGCATGCATGGGGGGTGGTCCTTTCCGGTTTCCTTGAAACCAATGGAAGAAAGATAACGACTCGAGAACATGCATTTTAAAATCATCTTATAAAAGATGCAAGCGATATGACTCTTTAAGAAGACGGCTGCCCGTTGCCGGTCAGGCGCCGGTTTCAGGCGGCTACAAGCCCGGTGAACGGATGAATTTGAGGATCAGGGATTCCTGCTTGCCGAGCAGGTCGGCCAGCGAGATGGCGTCGAGCACCTTGAGGAAGGCGTCGAGCGCGTTGCCCAGGGCGGCCTTCAGCTTGCAGCTCGGATCGAGGATGCACGAGCAGCCCGAACCGAAGCACTCGACGATTTCCATTCCGCGCTCCATGCGGCGAACGACGTCGCCGACGCCGATTTCCGCCGGCGCACGCGCAAGGCGCAGGCCGCCGCCCTTGCCGCGCACGCCCTCGACGAAGCCGGAACGAATCAGCTGATTGACCACCTTCATCAGGTGGCTGCGCGACACGGCAAAGCGGTCCGAGATTTCCAGGATCGTCACCAGCCGGTCCTCGTTGGTCCCCAGATAAATCAGGACGCGCAAGGCGTAATCGGTGTGCTGGGTGATGTGCATGATCGTTTCTCGGCGCTGTGCGGCAACGGCTGCCGCCTTGTCCCGCCGGCCGGAAAGGCCGGTCCGCGGCCCCAGACTGTACCTGAGAGCGAGGGCGGGCGTAAGGGAAAAGCGAAGGGAAGCGGCTGGCTGCGGCGTGGCAACGGGCGGCGCAGTCGAGGCAGTGGGCCAAGCCGCCGCCAGAAGACTTTCGCAGGGGGTATGCAGGCCCTCGCGCAGCCGCTTCCACCGCCCCCCTTTGTACTCGGCCGAGCGCTCACGCGGTCGATGACCTCACCCGACCGTTCGTCAGAGACGAATGCTTGAGTAACCAAAGTACGCTGGCATCGGCCGAAGAGTGGCGAATATATTGGCTCTCGCCTTTACTGGCGGGATTCGACCAGCCTTTATCGTTCGTTACAGACGAACACTGTGAAAAAAGCCCGGCGCGAATTGGCAATGGAGCGGCCTGATTCACCCTGCGCCATCGCACCAATATCAATACCATAAAAATCGCGGACGTCATGGAAAATGGGGTATCGTACGGCGCAGCAAAAAACGCCGGAGAGATAAGCGGTGACGCAGGCAGCGTTACCGCATATCGACACCGAAAGGATATTGGACATGACAAACCATTGCCGGACGACGACAACGTTAATAAACAATCGCTTGGCAACGACCGCCTGAATATCGAGTCAAGTCCGATAATCTGTTTACTCGACGAAATGTCGTCTACTTCACGTTAGGACGCTATGGATTACTTCAAGCTATTCAACATTATCGGGATCGCCCTTCAAATTATCGGCGTATTAATTCTGGCAAGATCAGATGCTTTGGCACGTCAAATTGACGCCGCATATCAGTCTATTCCGGGAAACCCTTTAGTTGATGCATACGAGGCTGCCAAAGAAGGAAAAGAGCGCACTCTTTCAGAGGAAGAGAAAAATTACATGGCCTTAGAAGCAAATACTGATACGCATAAGGCCTTACGCATTTTTAAAACTTCACTACTCCTTGTCATTCTTGGCATGGTGACGCAGCTAGTTGTTGAGATACTCAAACCATGAGCACATCGCAACCTAACATTCAAATGAAGAAACTTCTTCTATTCGTGGTAGCACTTGCCGTCAGCGGGATCGCCATTTCAGAACCACGCAGAGATTGCTCGATTCAAAGTGCGCTTGCCGAAGCGATTGCAAGGGAGGCACGGGCAAAGCATATCAATCCAATGGACACAAGCGTCGTGCAATCCGCTGTGCGGAATGGTTTTCGTGAAGAAGTTTCATTTTTGGCGATCTCGACCGACATAATGCGCAATTTCCCACTTCAGTCAGTTGGCGAGTACTTCGGCTTTGCATGTCTATGGGATCTAACCGGTACTGATATTAAAGGCATGGCGGCGCGGGCAACGGAAATATGCTCTCAACCGGGACATAACAAGTCAGAGCGCGGCCAAATTGAATGTCTTGGTGCCTTTCTCGGCGGTGTCGCCCAGTCGTTCCGGCACAAGGAAGCGGCGAGAGAAATAGTTAGATAACTGTAACAACAGGGGCATAACGAAATGCACGTTGATCAGCGCCGAAATTGGCGCTATATTCGTAGCCATATCTGCATCGCAAGGAGAAAATGATGGATATGATTTACGCGGATCACTCGATCAGCATGTCGGAGTTCAAGAAGAACCCGGCGCAGGTGCTGCGTACGGCAGGGGAAATGCCCGTTGCGGTACTGAACCACAACCGCCCCGCGTTTTACATGATTACCCCCAGACTCTTCGAGGCCTTGGTCGATGAACTGTCCGACCGGGACCTGCTTGAACTGGTACGCCACCGTCTGACGCGCAAGGACACCGCCATCGAGGTGGATATTGACCAGATCTGAAGTCGCTCAAGGCCCCGGAAAATTCCGGCTTCAGTTTCTGCCGGAAGCGCTCGACGAGTGGAATGCCCTCGACGGAAGCGTCAGAGAGGTGTTGCGCAAGGCATTGAAAAAACGTCTCGAACAACCCCGCACGCCTGGCGCGCAATTGCACGGCGATCTGCGCGACTGCTACAAGATCAAACTACGCAAGCAAGGCTACCGTCTGGTCTATCGCGTTGAGGACGATGTGCTGATCGTTCTGGTACTGACCATCGACAAACGCGAAGACATGGCCGCTTATCGATCCGCGGTTGAGCGCCTGCTTGCGGGCAAGTAAGCCGATGCGCTATCCCGCCGCCATCGACTACGCCGCCGCCAGAAGACTTTCGTAGGGAATATGCAGGCCTTCGTGCAGCCGCTTGACCATCTTCAGGCTCAGCCGGCGCTTGTGGTTCAGCACTTCGGAAACGCGGCCGCTTGAGCCGATGAATGGTTCAAGGTCCTTCTGGCTGAGCCCCTGTTGCTCCATCCTGAATTTGATGGCTTCGACCGGATCGACTACGCCAACCGGGAAATGCTTGTCTTCATAGGCGCCGATCAGCGTGACGAGGATTTCCATTTCGTCGGCTTCGGGCGTTCCCTCGGCGGCCTGATAGACGCGTTCCAACTGCTTGAACGCGCTGCGCAAGTCGTCGTCGTTCCGGATCGGCTTAATATTCATTGACGGTCTCCACGTTGATCCGGTCGTACTGCGCATGGGTTCCAACGAACTTCACCCAAGCAATCCCGGCTTGATATTGCATCTCGACGACCAGGCGGTATTTGTTGCCTGAGATATTGAACACCACACGGTTGTTGCCGCAGATGCTCGCACTTCCGTACTGCACTTTGACGTCCTGCGGCGTCTTCCAGTTCGCCTTGAGCGCTTCATCGTGCCAGCTTTGCAAAGCACCTTTCGCATCGGCGCACGCGGGCTGATTCCAGTATTTGACCAGCGTACTCTTGGCAATGACTCGCATGACCAACCTCCCGTTTCGGGAGATTTTAAACCGCACGAACACCTTGGTCAATCGTCAGAACAGGGGATGAACTCCAGGACCTGAGCCGTCCGCCCAAACGACCGGGCGCCTCGGCATATTGTGGAGAATGGCGTATTCATTGCCTCTCCGGCCAACCTCGCGGCAGCCTTCGGGCGGCGCAGCCGCCGACGAAGTCAGTGATTCTGCGACTCAGGTCCGCAGCCAGCCTTTGCCGCATGCGACGTTGATGAAGGCGTGCGCGCCCTCGGCAATCGACTCGTCGCAGCCCGGGAAATCGGCCTGCAGTTCGGCGACGATCGTCGAGACCTTGCGCTCGCCGTCGCAGCGTTTGAGTATTTCGCCGGCCGAAGCGTTGAGCTTGATCAGGCCTTCCGGGTAAAGCAGGATGAAGGCGTCCTGGCTCGCTTCCCAGCGGAAAACGTAGTGCGGCGCCAGGCGGGGGCAGACGCTGTCGATTGATGTCACGGTGTCCAAGGCGCGGCGCTCCGGTGGGCGAGAGGAAAACGGGAAAAGGAACAGGCGGAAGCGGCCGACCGGCCGCTTCCGCATCAACGCTTAACGCACGTAGACGTAGGCGGTGACTTCGAAGCCGAGGCGGATTTCACAGTAGGCGGGGGTTTCCCAGTTCATGGCAGGTCTCCTTTATGGTGGAACGGCACCCTGCCGTCCCTGTACTGATTATTCGTTGCCGGCGCGCCGCGGACCAGCGGCGTTTCGCCAGAAACAGCTCATGAAAATCATGAAGCGGCGGCTTCGTACCCCTCGCACCCCTCGCCGCCCATCGGCGTATAGGCGCCCCAGCCGTCGACATCGACCCGGCTGTAGGCGAGCAGCATCGCGTCGAGCATAGTCCACAGGATGTCGAGCTTGAACTGCAGGATGACCAGCACGCGCTCCTGCAGCTCGCGCGTGTTGAAGTGGCCGAGCGTGATGCGCAGGCCGTTCACCACGTCGCGCGGCGCTTCGCTCAGGCGGCGGCGGAAGTAGGCGTAGCCCTCGGCCTCGATCCACGGATAGTGCTGCGGCCAGAAGTCGAGGCGCGACTGGTGGATGGTCGGCGCGAAGAGTTCGGTCAGCGAAGCCGCCGCCGCTTCCTGCCACGGCCGCTGGCGCGCGAAATTGACGTAGGCGTCGACGGCAAAGCGCACGCCGGGCAGCACCAGGCGCTGCGAAACGATCTCGTCGCGCGACAGGCCGACCGCCTCGCCGAGGCGAATCCACGCCTCGATGCCGCCGTCCTCGCCGTTGTAGCCGTCGTGGTCGAGGATGCGCTGCACCCAGTGGCGGCGCACTTCGCGGTCCGGGCAGTTGGCGAGAATCGCCGCGTCCTTGATCGGGATGTTGATCTGGTAGTAATAACGGTTTGCCACCCAACCGCGGATCTGCTGCGGAGCGAGCTGGCCGCGGTGCATCATCACCTGGAAGGGATGGTGGATGTGGTAGCTGCTGCCCATCGCGCGCAGCCTGGCTTCGAATTCCTCGTCGCTCCACGCCTGCAGTTCGTTCATCTTCATTGCGCTCCTCCAGAAACCGGAAAGTCGATCAGCATCCCGTCGTGCGCGAGCTCGATGCCGGCGCCGGCGAGTTCGGCGCGCTGCGCCGAGTCCTCGTCGAGGATCGGATTGGTGTTGTTGATGTGAATCAGCACCTTGCGCGGCTTGGCAAAGCGACCGAGCAGTTCGATCATGCCGTCCGCCCCGGACTGCGGCAGGTGGCCGATGGCGCGCGCGGTGTTGTTCGAGAGGCCGAAGGCGATCATCTCGTCGTCGGTCCAGAAGGTGCCGTCGAGCAGCACGCAGTCGCTGTCGGCCAGATACGGTTCGAGGTGCGGCTCCATCGCGCCGAAGCCCGGCGCGTAGAAAACCTTGTGACTGACCCTGCCCTTGTCCTTACCCGCCTCGTCGACGGCTTCGATCAGCACGCCGATGTTGTCGCCGGGGTGCGGGTCGTGGCGGTGCGGCGAATAAGGCGGCGCCTTGCTGGCCAGCGGCACCGGCGTGAAGCGCAGGCCGGGGACGGCCCGAACGCAAAACGGCGTCGGCGGATCGACCTGCAGCGCCTGCCAGCGCGCGCCGCAGAAATGATCGAGCACGTTGAAGATCGGGTTGCCGGTCGTCAGATCCTCGCGCACCTGCGCCGTGCACCAGATGTCGAGCGGTTTCCCCTCGCGCAGCATGAAGAGGCCGGTGGTGTGGTCGATCTGCGCGTCGATCAGCACGACGCCGGCGATGCCCGTGTCGCGCAGCCCGCGCCCCGGCTGCAGGCAGGGATTGGCGCGGATCTGCGCGTGGATGTCCGGGGATGCGTTGAACAGCACCCAGTCGTTGCCGTCGACGCTGACCGCGATCGACGACTGGGTGCGCGGCTTGGCACGCAGGCTGCCATTGCGCACGCCGGCGCAGTTGCGGCAGTTGCAGTTCCACTGCGGGAAACCGCCGCCGGCGGCCGATCCGAGAACGAGTATTTTCATGGCTTCAGTATTTCTCAGCGGGCCGGCGACGGCGTGCGTGCTTTCGGGAGATTCGCCTCATGCTTTTCTGGAGGCGTTGCGCTTGCCAACAGCGGCGCGCCGGGCAAAGCAAAACCGGCGAGCAGCGGCGGCAGGCAGGCGGCGCCGCGTTCGACGAAAGCGCGGTGCACCTGCACGC
>JBAQRB010000213.1:0-1725 GCA_049295655.1 Rhodocyclaceae bacterium | reverse complement strand
GTGCTGCCCTCGGCGCTGCCGCCGGCCGCTGCGGCATCCGCCGTGCGCGGGCGTGAGGCGGCGGCGCTGCTGCGGTAGGCGTTGGCGATGGATTGAGTTGCGTCGATGCTGCTCATAAAGCTCCCGGACGACGGCAAGATTTTCCGTCAGGATCAAAGATGAACTGAGCCACGCAACAAATACGCCAGCGTGCTAAAACGCCACGCACGCGAAGCGTGTCGGGCGACTCCTGACCGGCCGCAGAATATTTATTCTCTGATCCAGATCAAAAATATAAATTTTTATCAAAATCAACCAGCTGGGCTTTTTTAACAAATTTGATTCATATCAAAAAACAGCAATTCACACAAATGGTGCAAATTCACCATGAAAGAACAAGTCAAATGCACATCAAGTGTGCGTAGCCGCCTTTGTCACAAACCAGGCAAAACTCGCAACAACATGTTTTAAAACGATTTGAACATAAATTATGGACATGGCACATTGCTTGCAGTACCCCGTTAGCTGATGCACTTGTGTAACTTTCACCAATGAAAAGGGGTAGGCAATGGAGCAAGGAACGACACGGCAAAAACTGATCCTGGTCGGCAACGGCATGGCCGGAGCGCGGGTGCTCGAAGAACTGGTGGCGCTGGCGCCGGATCAGTACGAAATCACCGTCTTCGGCGACGAGCCGCACGGCAACTACAACCGCATTCTGTTGTCGCAGGTGCTTTCGGGCGAGAAAAAATTCGCCGATACCGTGCTCAACGATCAGGCCTGGTATGACAAACACGGTATCAAGCTCGAAGCCGGCAAGAAGGTCGTCGCGATCAACCGCGCGCGGCGCCAGGTGATCGCCGCCGACGGCACGATTGCCGAATACGACAAGCTGATTCTCGCCACCGGCGCCAAGCCGACGATGGCGCCGCTGCCTGGGGGCCATCTGGCCGGAGTGATGACCTTCCGCAACATCGCCCAGGTCGAAGCCATGCTCGAACAGGCCCGACCGGGCAAGTCGGCGGTCGTCATCGGCGGCGGCCTGCTCGGCCTTGAAGCCGCCTACGGACTGAAGCAGCGCGGCATGGCGGTGACCGTCGTGCACCTGATGGACCGCCTGATGGACCGCCAGCTCGACGCGCCCGCCGCCTCGCTCCTCTTGCGCTCGCTCAAGGAGCGCGGCATCGAGGTCATTCTCGACGCCGAAACACAGGGCTTTTCCGGCCAGCAGCGCGTCGAGGCGGTTCGCCTGCGCGACGGCCGTTCGCTGCCGGCCGACCTCGTCGTCACGGCGATCGGCATCCAGCCGAGCATCGAACTTGCGCAGCAGTCGGGAATCCACTGCCAGCGCGGCATCGTCGTCGACCACGCGATGCAGACCTACGACCCGCGCGTCTATGCCGTCGGCGAATGCGTCGAGCACAACGGCAACACCTACGGCCTCGTCGCGCCGCTCTTCAAGCAGGCGAAAGTCGTCGCCAACCACCTCGCCGGCATGGGCTACTCGCGCTACGAGGACCAGCCGCTGGCGACCAAGCTGAAGATCACCGGCATCGACCTCTACTCGGCCGGCCAGTTCGGCGGCGGCGAGGGCTGCGAGGAACTGGTCATGGAAGACCCGGCGCGCGGCGTCTACAAGAAGCTGGTGATCCGCGACAACAAGCTGACCGGCGCGCTGCTCTACGGCGACACGACCAACGAGTCCTGGTACTACGACCTGATGCGCGACGGTTCCGACGTCTCCGA
>JBAQRB010000212.1:0-18134 GCA_049295655.1 Rhodocyclaceae bacterium | reverse complement strand
GGATAATGCCAACTATCGCAAGCACGTGAAGAGGTGGGCAAAGAGCTGTATCTATGAGTCCGTCAATATCGACCAGAAGATTTGCCCGACTTACCTGATTTCTCCTGGTCAGCCGTTGCCGGTAGCCGCGAATACCTATGATCATGTCCTTGCGCTGAATACGCTGGAGCACATATATGAGGTTACTGACGCCTTACAGGAAATTCTGTGCGTGCTGAAACCTGGTGCGACGTTGTTCGCTACTGTTCCGTTTCTCTTTCGGATCCACGGTCATCCCGACGACTTTCTCAGATGCACGCCAAGCTGGTGGGGAAGGACGTTGGCAACACTCGGTTACACCGATGTCGTCATCACCCCCATTTTGTGGGGGCCGTTATCCACTGGGCTGAGTGTTTCTGGCATCCCCGGGCCGTTCAAACGTGTGCGCATGCGGCTGGCGCTGATTCTTGATATTGTGTATTTATATTGGGCAAGTAGTGCCGACCGTCAAGCCCGCTTGTCCGGCCCGGTGGGTGAATCTCTTTGCAACTCACCACTCGGATTCCTGATCGAGGCGGCTAAGCCGATGGGGGCGACGTGACCCAGTCTTTGGTTACTGCTGCAATTACGGCATATAACGCTGCGGAAACGATCAGCAACGCGCTTGAGTCGGCCATCATGCAGGACTGGCCGCGACTGGAGGTCGTGGTAGTCGACGATTGTTCGACCGATGATACTGTTGCCGTCATTGAAGCATTCGTTCGCAAATTTAATTCGCCGGATCGCCCTGTTCGTTTGATACGGATGCCTCAGAACGGAGGGGTTGCACGAGCGCGCAACGTGTTGTTGAACGCTGCCGCGGGAGATTTTCTGGTTTTTTTTGATGACGACGACGTCAGTTTGCCCGAGCGCATCTCGCGGCAGTTTGCTCGAATTGTCGAGGCGGAAAAGGTGCTTGGAACCGATCTGCTTCTTTGTCACACTGCTCGAATGCAAGTATTCTCAGATGGGCGGTCGCATCTTGAGCGAACGATGGGGTGTGAGGGGGATGCCATTCCGTCAGGACGAGCGATTGTGGATCGAATTCTCATCGGACGTATTAGTGCGGGCATTCTTGGCTCGTGTGCGACATGTTCTCAGATGGCGCGCTTATCGGTGTACCAGCGCCTCGGGGGCTTTGACGATCACCTGCGACGATCCGAGGATACTGACTTGAACATTCGCTGCGGGTTGATTGGGGGGGCGATTGTGGGGGTGGCGGACGCCTTGGTGGTACAAAAAATGACCGTTGGAGCCGAAAAGAGTCTGGTTGCCGAACTGGCTGCACATGCCGCGCTCTATAACAAGTACCAGAGTCTCCTTGAGGAAATGGGATGGTACGAGTTTTCCCTAGGCTGGGGCAGGGTGCGCCGGGCGTACTTGGAGTCCGGGGTCGGTCGGGCTCTGGTCTTTGCGCTAATGCTGGGATTTCGCCATCCCGTGAAAATGGTGAAAAAGCTCTATTGGTCGATCCCGGCGCACGGTACACGACTTCGTCAAAAAGAGTGCTACCGCGCTGTATTTTAGGCCTGCTGCCAAGCCGCCTTGATGCTTACGATGCCTTCTAATGTCCCACTGATCACCGTCGGCGTTACCTGCTACAACGCAAGTGACACAATTGCCCGGGCCGTAGCAAGTGCAGCCGGGCAAGACTGGTCAAATCTTGAAATTGTGGTTGTTGATGATGGGTCGACAGACAACTCGCTGGACGTGATCGAAGCGATGGCCCGATCGGATCACAGGATCCGGGTTATTCCACATGGCAGCAATCGCGGGTGTGCAGCGGCGCGTAACACCATAGTCAAAGAAGCGCGAGGCATGTTCTTGGCGTTCTTTGATGACGACGATGCAAGTTTTCCCGACCGAGTGCGTTGCCAGTACCAGCGCATCGTCTCGTATGAGTTCGCCAGCGGAGTGCAACTGGTGGCGTGTTATGCCTCGGGGGTACGGCACTACACCAACGGCTACCAGATGCCGATGCCGGCCATCGGATCCCGGCCAGAGATTCCGGTTGGACTCGTGCTCGTTGATTACTTGCTGGCATTTGTCCGATCGAATGGTACCTTCTTTGGGGCGGGAACGCCGACCTGTTCGTTGATGGCCAGGTTGGAGACGTTCAAAACCGTTGGCGATTTCGATGTCGCGATGCGCCGCCAGGAGGATGCGGATTTCGCTGTTCATCTGGGAGTGCTTGGCGGGCACTTCATCGGAACGCCTGAGTCGCTGTTCGTCCAATACGCTTCATCTGGGGGGGACAAGAGCGCGAGGGTAGAGCACGAAAGCTTGACGCATTTACTGCGCAAGAACAGGAATTACCTGGAAGAGCGGGGGCTCTATCGGTATATGCTGGGCTGGGCGGAGGTAAGGTACCGCCATTTTAATCATGAGCCAGTGAAAGCGCTTGCTGCGTTGCTCAGGCTTGGTCTGCGCTTCCCCGTTAGAACAAGCCGCCATTTTGCCGTTTCGGCACTCCGTCGCTATCAGCACGAACGAAAGATCCATGCCAATGACTGAGTCGCCGAAATCCTCTGCATCAGCAATTTTCGGCCCGCTGCCAGGGCGGCCGCTGAGGCTCATATTCGTAGCCCGGAAATTCGCGAACATGGCAGGTGGCTTGGAGCGTATCTCGATTGATCTGATGAATGAGATGACGCGACGCGGCTATCAGGTCGGCCTGATGACGTGGGATGACCGGTCCGCAGAAACTCACTATCCGCTGGATACCCGGGTGCGATGGTTGAAGCTGGATATCGGTAACCCGGAAATTCCTTCTGATTTCGGAGAGCGATTGGCAAGGTTGGCGAGATTCAGATCCTTCGTGAAAGAATTTCAACCAGACGTGATTCTTGGATTCCAGTCCGGTGCTGCCCTTTTTTCCCGGATTGCCACGCTGGGGTTGAGAATCCCAATCCTCGCTGCGGAACGTGTTTCTCCCGATATGTGGCGATATGTCAGAACGGGATTCCGTTACCGAATCCTGGATGTTTATTCACTGGCCCTGGCCGATCGAATCACCGTACAGTTCCCGGATTACAAAAAGAGATACCCGCGCATCCTGTGGCGCAAGATCGTCGCCATTCATAACCCCGTTTCCCACCGTCCTTCGGATAGGTGTGTGGCCAATGATTCGAGCGAGAAAATATTGCTCTACGTGGCCAGATTCTGTTTTCAAAAGAATCATGAATTGCTGATCAATGCATTTGCCCAATTGAGTGATTCGTTCAAGGACTGGAAACTGGTGCTGGCTGGCGACGGCGAATACGACAAGCGTGTGCGCGAGCAAGTGATCCGAATGGGGCTGGCGGATCGAGTGGTATTCTGCGGCGCGGTTCGGGACGTTGATTCGTGGTATGGCAAAGCCGATCTCGTGGCGTTTCCGTCCTATTTTGAAGGGTTTCCCAATGCTTTGGCTGAGGCGCTGGCTTGGGGCATTCCATGCGTGGGGCTGCGGAATACGCTTGGGGTAAATTCGTTGATCGAAGACAAGGTCAGCGGGTTGTTGGTGGACGGAACGCCGGAGGCATTCGCATGCGGCCTTGCGACGCTCATGCGAGACCCGGAGATGCGCGAACGGATGTCGACAGCGGCCAGGGCAATCAGTACCAGGTATTCGCCGCAGAACTCCTATGAACTCTGGGATTCTCTCCTTCGGAAAATGTCATTGTGCTGATCGGATTGCGTCGATTTGTTCCCAAGCCAATGTTTGCTGCATATCGGACAGTTCGTGCATGCTTTAACCGGTGGAAATACCGCGGGAATGAGTTTTACTGCAATGTTTGCGATTCGCGTTTGGGTGAGTGGATTCATGCCGGGCCAGCAGATCATCGCAATTTCGTATGTCCGGTTTGTTACTCGTACGGACGCCACCGGATGATGGTAAAAGTCATCGAAAACGAATTACTTCAAGATGGCTCAAAGTCTGGCAAGACACTGCTGCATTTTGCACCTGAAGTAGGTACCCGGAATTGGCTCCGGCGGCACTTTCCTCAATTCGAGTATCGATCGGCCGATCTATTTTCGCCAGATGTCGACTTACGCCTTGATCTGCAGGATATGGCCTTGCCAAGCAACGCTGTCAATGTAGCCATACTTTCACACGTGCTCGAGCATGTGGATAACGATGTTCAGGCGCTTCGCGAACTTAATCGTATCCTCGTTCCGGGGGGATATTTATTCGTTCAGGTTCCGCTGAGTGGTGCGCAAGAGACTGTTGAGGACAAGTTGGATAACGCCGCTGCCAGGCTGGCACGCTACGGAAAAACAGATCATGTCCGGCTGTACGGTACAGACCTGCAGGGGCGACTGGCAGATGCGGGGTTCGAGGTGACGGCGCATATCGCTCGCATTGAACCGTACCATCATCAGTTTTTATACATGGCGCTGGATTTGCCTGAGGACAGCACCATGCTCTATGAGAACGAAAGTACTACTTTCGTGTGCCGTAAACGGCTTGATCATCATTTCTCTCTGGGCTATTCCGCAGCATGAGGCTTCTCTTTGCAATAAAGGGCTTGCATCGTGCCGCCGGCGGTGCCGAGCGGGTGATTTGTGATGTGTGTTCGTTTTTGACCGACCAAAGCGGACACTCCGTCTCACTGCTGACATTTGATTCGCCCGGCTCACCCCCGTTCTATCCGATCTCCCCGAAAGTCCGGCTGCTGCAGCTTGGTTTGGGGGATCCACTGGCGCCGACCTCGCCGCTGCAATTGCTTCGGCGTATGGCGGTGCTCCGGCGCGTCGTGAAAGACGAGCGCCCGGATGTGGCCGTGGCATTCATGCACAGCATGTTTATTCCGATGGCCTTTGCGCTGGCCGGGTTGAAGATTCCTTTGGTCGCCAGCGAGCATACGACGATGGCTCACTATCGAAACCTTCGGCTTGAATTTGCGCTGTTTCTGGCTGCCGCCCCATTCATGAAGCAGATTACCGTACTGTCTGAGCAGGTCGCACAGCACTATCCCTATTCGATTCGTCGAAAAATGGTGCCTGTGACGAACCCGATCAGCCCGGTATTTCAGAACATCCCCGGCTGGCAGCGCACGGAGGATTCGAAGCAAATTCTTGCTGTTGGAAGCTTTTCGCACAGCAAAGATCACGCTACGCTGATTCGTGCGTTCGCATCACTTGCTCAGGATTTTCCGGACTGGAACCTGAGGATACTGGGTGATGGCTCTTTGCGTTCAAGCTTGGAGGATGAAGTGGTCCGGTTGAAGCTGGATGGGCGTGTCTCCTTGCCGGGTGTGGTTGCCGATGTCGGCAAAGAGATGGCCGACGCATCCGTATTTGCCCTGGCATCGCGCTACGAGAGCTTTGGACTCGTTTTTGCTGAAGCGATGGCGTGCGGGAAGCCATCGGTAGCCTTCGCTGACTGCCAAGGTGCCAGTGAAGTGATTGAGAACGGTAAGACGGGACTCTTGGTAAGCGGAGCCCCTCGTGAGGAAGTTTTTTCAGACGGGTTGCGTCGGCTCATGGCGGACAAGGAAGGGCGGGATCGGATGGGAAAGCACGCGCAGCGACGTGTTTTTGAGCGATTCTCGATTGATCTGGTCTGCGCCAAATGGGAAGAAGTGCTTCATCTGGCCCTGAAAAATCGGTGAGCGTTTTTCCTGCTGGCTGGATTTCGTGATTTTGGAAATAGAGATATGTGTGGGATTTCCAGGCCGCTGCGCCTTGGGCCGACTGACTGCTGGCCATCGATGTTTGCCGTTGCGCCAAAGGGTCCGGCATGTGCGGCCTAGCGGGCTTTTTCCAGGTGGCTGGCGTCGACCGCGATCAGGCTTGCGCGCAGGCCGGCCGGATGGGCGCGCAGCTCGTTCATCGCGGCCCCGACGATGGCGGGGTGTGGTGCGATGCGGCGGCAGGCATCGCCCTGGCGCATCGTCGCTTGTCGATCCTCGACCTTTCCGCAGCGGGGCACCAGCCGATGGTTTCGGCCTGCGCAAGGTATGTGGTCGTTTTCAACGGCGAGATTTACAACCATCTGGCATTGCGCAAGGCACTGGGGCAGTGTGTGACCTGGCGCGGGCATTCCGACACCGAGACCTTGCTCGCGGCGATTGCCGCGTGGGGCGTCGACGAGGCGCTGAAACAGTGCGTCGGCATGTTTGCGTTCGCCCTCTGGGACAGCCAGACGCGCAGCCTGACGCTGGCGCGCGACCGACTCGGGGAGAAGCCGCTCTATTATGGCTGGCAAGGCGATTGTTTCCTGTTCGCTTCTGAACTCAAGGCGTTGAAGGCGCATCCCGCCTTCGTCGGGGAAATCGACCGCGATGCGCTGGCCTTGTTCATGCGCCACAACGCGGTTCCCGCACCCTATTCAATCTACGCCGGCATTCACAAGCTGCCGCCGGGTACGTGGCTGACGCTGGCCTCGGGCGAGCGTTCGGCGCAGCCGCATGCTTATTGGTCGGCGCGGGCAGCGGCAGAAGCCGGCCTGCGCTCGCCCTTTGCCGGTTTGGACGACGCTGCGCGAACGGCGCTGGATGCCGTCCTCAGGCAGGCCGTCGCCGGGCAGATGCAGGCCGACGTTCCGCTTGGCGCTTTCCTTTCCGGCGGCATCGATTCGTCCACCGTGGTCGCGCTGATGCAGGCGCAGTCGGCACGGCCGGTGCACACCTTCACGATCGGTTTCCACGAGACGGCTTACAACGAAGCCGGCCATGCCCGCGCGATGGCTGAACATCTGGGGACTGAGCACACCGAGCTGTATGTGACGGCGGCGCAGGCGATGGCCGTCATCCCGCGCTTGCCGGCACTCTACGACGAGCCCTTCGCGGATTCCTCGCAGATCCCGACTTTCCTGGTCTCCGAGCTGGCGCGCAGCCAGGTGGCGGTCGCCCTTTCCGGTGATGGGGGCGACGAGATGTTCGCTGGCTATAACCGCTATTTCTGGGCAATGACCATCTGGCGGCGCATTGGCTGGGCGCCCTTGCCGCTGCGCGCCGCCATTGCCGGCGTACTGACGACACTGCCGCCAGCGGCGTGGGACCGCGTGTTCCGGGGTCTTGCCTGTTTCCTGCCGGCCGGCCGGCGTTACAGCAACCCCGGCGACAAGCTGCACAAACTGGCGGAAGTCCTTGCGGTGCGGGCGCCGGAGGAAATCTACCTGGCCCTGGTCTCACACTGGAAGCGGCCTGCCGAGGTGGTGCTCGGCTCGCGGGAGCCGGCCACGGTGCTTGCCAATCCGGCGCAATGGGCTGCTTTGCCTGACTTCGAGAGCCGCATGATGTATCTCGACCAGATGACCTATCTGCCCGACGACATCCTGACCAAGGTCGATCGGGCGGCGATGGGCGTCTCGTTGGAAACGCGGGTTCCGCTCCTCGACCATCGCGTCGTCGAGTTCGCCTGGTCGCTGCCGCTGTCGTTGAAAATCAGGCAGGGGCAGGGCAAATGGCTGCTGCGGCAGGTCCTTTACCAGTACGCGCCACCGGCCTTGGTCGAGCGGCCAAAGATGGGTTTCGGCGTCCCGATCGATCTCTGGCTGCGCGGGCCGCTGAAAGTCTGGGCGGATACCTTGCTTGGCGAAGCGCGTCTGCGCCGCGAGGGCTACTTCGATCCGCTCCCGATCCGCGAGAAATGGGCCGAACATCTGTCCGGGCGCCGTAACTGGGCCTATTACCTGTGGAATGTGCTGATGTTCCAGGCATGGTTGGAAGCGCAATGAACAAAACGCTGCTGTTTGTCGTGAACGTCGACTGGTTCTTCCTGTCGCATCGTCTGCCGATTGCGCTGGCCGCCATCGAGCAGGGCTACCGGGTCCATATCGCCACGGGGCTGACCGGCCGGCGGGCTGAGCTTGAGCATTACGGCATGACGGTGCACCCCTTGCGGCTCGATCGCAGCAGCATCGGGGTCGGCAATGCGCTGAGCGCCCTGCGGCAGCTCTTTGACGTGTACCAGCGGGTGCGGCCCGATCTGGTGCATCTGGTCACCATCAAGCCGGTATTGCTGGGCGGTTTGATGGCGCGCTTGTGCGGCGTGCCGGCCGTCGTCGCCGCAGTCTCCGGACTGGGTTTTGTCTTTGTGGCCTCCGGTTTCAAGGCGGCCTTGCGGCGCTGGCTGGTTGGCGGCTTGTACCGGCTCGCCTTGGGGCACCGCAACCTGAAGGTGATTTTCCAGAATCCGGACGACCGGGCGAGCCTGGCGGGAATCGCCGATTTGGCCGATAGCCGGGTGGCGTTCATTCGCGGTTCCGGCGTGGACCTTGTGCGTTTCTCAGTGCGCCCGCAGCCGCAGGGCGTACCGCTGGTGGTTTTGGCGGCGCGCCTGCTTGGCGATAAGGGCGTGCGCGAGTTCGCGCAGGCGGCCCGGCTGCTGCGCCAGCCTGGAAATTCACCACGCTGTGGAGTGGTCCGCTTTGTCCTGGTGGGCGGGCCCGATCCGGCCAATCCCAGCAGCCTGTCCGAGGCCGAACTGGCCGCGTGGGTGCAAGAGGGCGTGCTGGAGCGCTGGGGACAGCGGGCCGACATGCCGCAGGTGTTCGCAGCCGCCCAGTTGGTGGTTCTGCCCTCGTATCGCGAGGGGTTTCCCAAGGTCCTGATCGAAGCGGCCGCTTGCGGCCGGGCCGTGGTTACCACCGACGTTCCCGGCTGCCGGGACGCCATCGAGGCCGATGTGACCGGTTTGCTCGTCCCAGCGTATGATGCACGGGCCCTGGCCGACGCGATCAAACGGCTGCTCGACGACCCGCAGCGCTGCCAGGCCATGGGCCAGGCCGGGCGCGCGCTGGCGGAACGCGTCTTCGATGTGCGGCAGGTGGTGGCGGCGCATCTGCATATTTATCAAGAACTGATCGCGGTGGCGAAATGATGCAACTGGCCGTTACCGGCGCGACCGGATTTGTCGGGCATGCCCTGCTGGCCGCTTTGCTGGAATGCCGGCGTTTCGGCCTGCGCGGCCTGGTCCGGCGCCTTCCTGCCGATCGCCTGCCGGGTATCGATTACCAGGCGCTGGGCGACTTGGGCGCGGCGCAGGACTGGCGTGCCGCGCTGACGGGAGTCGATGTGCTGCTGCATGCCGCCGCCCGCGTTCATGTGATGAACGATGCGGCCATTGACCCATTGAGCGAATTTCGTCGCATCAATGTGGATGGCACGCTCAATCTGGCTCGCCAAGCCGCCCAAGCGGGGGTGCGGCGCTTCGTGTTTGTCAGCTCGGTCAAGGTGAATGGCGAAACCTCCGCGCCGGGACAGCCGTTTTTTGCCAGCGACACACCGGCGCCGGCGGACCCCTACGGGGTTTCCAAACGCGAGGCGGAAGACGGCCTGCGTGTCGTCGCCGCGCAAACCGGCATGGAAGTCGTGATCATTCGCCCGCCGCTGGTCTATGGGCCCGGGGTGAAAGCCAATTTCCGGAGCATGATGGGCTGGCTGGTCCGCGGCGTGCCGTTGCCGCTCGGGGCGATCGACAACAAGCGCAGTCTGCTTGCCCTCGGCAATTTGATCGATCTGCTGATTGTTTGCATTGACCACCCGGCGGCGGCCGACCAGACCTTTCTGGTCAGCGACGGCGAGGATTTGTCCACGACGGAATTGCTTCGGCGCCTGGGGGCGGCCCTGGGCTGCCCGGCCCGCTTGCTGCCGGTGCCGCAGGGCTTGCTGACGGCCGGTGCGGCGCTGCTCGGCAAGCAGGCGGTACTGCGAAAGCTTTGCGCTTCGCTGCAGGTGGATATTGCCAAAACGGAAGCGCTGCTCGGCTGGTCGCCGCCGATCAGCGTGAACGAGGGTTTGCGACTTTGCGCGCTGGATTTTCTGGCGACGGAGCATCCGCGATGATTTTTCTTCTGCCCTTGCTCGCTTTCCTGCTGTCACTTTTTCTGACCGGGGTCCTGCGCCGCTATGCCCTGGCGCGCAGCCTGCTCGATCTGCCGAATGCGCGCAGCTCGCACCTCGTCCCGACACCGCGCGGCGGTGGCGTGGCGATCGTACTGACCTTTCTGTTCGGCTTGCCGCTTCTGCTGTGGGCCGATGCCATCGACTGGCGGGAGGTGGCCGGACTCGGCGGTGCCGGCGTGCTGGTTGCACTGGTCGGTTTCATTGACGATCATCGCCACATTGCCGCCCGCTGGCGCCTGCTGGCGCATTTCGTGGCTGCCGCGTGGGCACTGCTCTGGATGGGCGGGCTGCCGCCTTTGAGCTTGTTCGGGATGTCCATTGGTGCAAACTGGCCCATTTGTGTTTTGACCCTTCTCTATCTCGTGTGGCTGCTCAACCTGTACAACTTCATGGACGGGATTGACGGACTGGCCGGCGTCGAGGCGGTCAGCGTCTGTTTGGGCGGCGCGCTGCTGTACTGGCTGACGGCGGCCGGGGGGGCTTGGGGGGTGCCAACGCTGTTGCTTGCTGCCGTCGCCGGATTTCTCTGCTGGAATTTCCCGCGCGCAAGAATCTTCATGGGCGATGCCGGTAGCGGCTTTCTCGGCCTGATGCTCGGCTTGTTCTCGCTGCAGGCGGCCTGGGTCAGCCCGCCGTTTTTCTGGTCCTGGCTGATCCTGTTGGGGGTATTCATTGTCGATGCCACGCTGACCTTGCTGCGCCGTCTGCTGCGCCGACAAAAACCGTACGAAGCGCATCGCAGCCACGCCTATCAGTACGCATCGCGCAAATTCGGCGCACACTGGCCGGTTACGCTGGCGGTCGGCGCGATCAACCTTCTCTGGCTTTTGCCGCTCGCCCTGCTGGTCGGCTTGGGCCACCTTGATGGGGGTGTCGGATTGCTGATCGCATATTCTCCTATCATCTTGCTGGCGGTGCGTTTCAAGGCCGGAGCTGCGGAGGCGCAGCAGACCTGAGGGTGCAGCGCATGGTCTTTTCGCGTGCGCTGTTTGCCGGACAATCCGCTGATCGTTGTTGCGATTGGCGTAAAATGAGGCCTTCCCGACGTTTCCGACCTATTGCTAGGCGATGGCTTTGTTTCTGACCGACTCTTCCCTGATCCTCCGCCGTTCCATCGCCTTTGCGCACGATCTCGTCGTTCTGGTGCTGTGCTGGTATGGGGCCTACTGGTTGCGCTTCAACCTGTCTTTTTCGGGAGACTCCCTGCGCAGCGCCTCCGGGCTGCTGCCCCTGCTTTTTCTTGTGCATGCGCCTGCCTACTGGGCAATGGGACTCTATCGGGGCATCTGGCGTTACGCCAGCCTGATGGACTTGCGCAGGATCATCATCGCCGTACTCGCTGCCGCGGTAGTTCTTGCGGCTGCGGTATTCATGCTTGGGGCGCCGTCGGTGCCACGCTCGGTGCTTGTCCTGCACCCCATCCTGCTGATTTTGCTGATGGGGGGAGGGCGCTTTGTCTATCGTGCCTGGAAGGACCGCCTGCTTTATGGACACCTCGCGCTGAGTGGCGAGCCGGTGCTGGTTCTCGGCGCCGGCAATGCGGCGGAACGTCTGCTGCGCGAACTTGATCGTTCCCCCGACTGGCAGATCGTCGGCTTGCTCAAGAATGCGCCGGGCCACCTCGGAGAGGAATTGCGTGGCATCAAGATTCTTGGCGCGGTCGCCGACGTTGCCGAATGGGCAAGGAAGCTCGGCGTGCAGCGGGTGATTGTCGCGATGCCCGAAGCCAGCCTGCATGATCGCCGGCTGGCGATGGAAGCGGCTGTGCAGGCCGGATTGTCGGTGCTCACCGTTCCCAGCCTCGACGACATGCTTTCGGGCAACGTGTCGGTGTCGCAGATGCGCCAGGTGCAGCTGGAAGATCTGCTCGGGCGGGCGCCGGTTCAGCTCGACGATGCCGGGCTGCGCGGCCTGCTGGGCGACAGGGTGGTGCTGGTGACCGGCGCCGGCGGTTCGATCGGCGCCGAGCTGGTGCGCCAGATTGCGTCTTTCCGTCCTTGCCGCTTGGTGCTGTTCGAACTTTCCGAGTTCGCCCTGTACCAGATCGAGCAGGAGTTTTCCGCATGCTTCCCGGCGGTGCCGATTGCCTGTGTCGTCGGCGACGTCAAGGATGTGGAACGGCTCGAACAGGTTTTCTCACAGCATCGTCCGGCGGTGGTTTTTCACGCCGCGGCCTACAAGCACGTTCCCCTGATGGAGTCCGACAACGCCTGGGAGGCAGTACGCAACAACGTTTGCGGCTCCCGATGTGTCGCCGAGGTCTCGCAACGCTTTGGCGTCGAGAAATTCGTCCTCGTGTCGACCGACAAGGCGGTCAATCCGACCAATGTCATGGGGGCCAGCAAGCGTCTGGCAGAATGCGTCCTGCGGCAGCTGCAGCGGCCGCAGGGAACTGCTTTCATCACCGTTCGTTTCGGCAACGTGCTGGGCAGCAACGGATCGGTGATTCCGAAATTCCAGGAGCAGATTGCGCGGGGCGGCCCGGTTACCGTGACGCATCCGGACATCATCCGCTATTTCATGCTGATTCCCGAGGCCGCGCAGCTTGTCCTGCAGGCAGGACTGATGGGGCGGGGCGGGGAGATTCTGGTGCTTGAGATGGGCGAGCCGATACGGATTGCCGATCTGGCGCGCGACATGATTCGTCTGTCGGGTTTTTCCGAGGAACAGATCGGAATCGTTTTCACCGGTTTGCGCCCGGGCGAAAAACTGTTCGAGGAACTGCTGACCGACCAGGAACGTACGCTGCCGACCCCGCATCCGAAATTGCGTGTCGCGCAGTCGGAAGCGGCTCCGGACGAAGCGTGGCAGCAGGCGGTGAACGCCTGGCTGAACGCTGCGGCACCGCAGACGCCCAATGAGGTCAAGACCGGGCTGAAAGCTTTCGTTCCCGAGTATTCTCCGCAGCTTCAGTAAGCGGTAATCCGAGAGGTGTTGATGCATTTCATCACAGGTAGCACCCGTTCTGAATTTCTGCCGGAGATGATCCGACGCACGATGATGTTGCTGAGTGCGATTCGCACGCCTCATGATGCTTGGCAGTGGCAGTGGCAACAGGCCGGCTGAAGCGCATATGGCGACTTACGCAATCGGCGACATCCAGGGCTGTTTCGCTTCGCTCCAGGCGCTCCTTGCGCGCTGCGCCTTCGATCCGGCGCACGACCGTCTGTGGCTGGTCGGCGATCTGGTCAATCGCGGGCCGCGCTCGCTGGAAACCCTGCGCTTCGTACGCGGCCTTGGGGCGGCGGCGATTACCGTCCTCGGTAACCACGATCTTTCCCTGTTGCTGCTCGCCGAAGGCTTCGGCAAGCGTGGCAAGAGCGATACGCTGGAGGGAATCCTGAGCGCGCCGGATCGCGTCGAACTCCTCGACTGGCTGCGCCGGCAGCCTTTGTGCCATGTCGAGAATGGGTTCTGCATGGTGCATGCCGGGCTGTTGCCGCAGTGGACGATTGCCCGGGCGCGTCTTCTTGCGGCTGAAGTCGAGCAGGCGTTGGCGGCGCCCAACTACCGCGATTTCATGGCCAATCTGTGGGGCAGCGAGCCGGCTGGCTGGAGCGACGATCTGCGGGGCTGGCCGCGCCTGCGTGTCATCGTCAATGCCATGACGCGCATGCGTTTCTGCTCGCCGCGCGGCGTCATGGAGTTCAAGACCAAAGGCGAAGTCGCTGATGCGCCCGCCGGCTGCTTGCCGTGGTTTCAGGTACCCGGCCGGCGCAGCGCGGACGCTGTGCTGGTGACCGGCCACTGGTCGGCGCTTGGCCTGAGGATCGAGCCTAAACTGCTGGCACTCGATTCGGGCTGTCTGTGGGGGCGTCAGCTGACGGCGGTCCGGCTGGAAGATCGCGCCGTGTTTCAGGTGGATTGCTCGCCAGGGGAATCGCGAGGCTGAGCGCGATGGCATCGCGCGCAGTGCGTGCCAGTTCGCGCCGCTGTCTGCGCTGCGGGTCGAGCGCCGGAGTCGGGCGCAGGCGAACGGTCAGTGAGCGGCAGGCCAAAATCGCCGCGAAGCATTCGCCGAGTGTCGTCTTGCCGGCGTAAGCCGGCGCCAGCGTACGGCAGCCGCTGGCATCGTGATACGAGAGTGCGACCGGCTGGATCGGGCGCCCGGTTTCGACGGCCGGTTGCAGCAGCGCGCCGTGAAAATTCAGCAAATGCGTGCCATCCGTCGTCGTTCCCTCCGGAAAAATCGCAACGTCCATTTCGGCATTGAGCAGTGCGTCGATTTGCGCATTGATGATTCTGGCGTGTCCGCGGCTGCCGCGGCGCAGGAAAACCGTGTCGGTCCTTGCCGCCAGCCAGCCGATCAGCGGCCAGTCGCGCACGTCGGCCTTGGCGACGAAGGCCATCGGGCGGGCGGCGTTGAGCGCGTAGATATCGAGCCAGGAAATATGGTTGGCGACAATCAGGCTGCCGGGTTCGGCGCTGGCCAACTGCGCGTCGAGCCGGACGGCGAGGATGTCGAGCAGACGGCGCGACCAGCGTTGCTTGAGCGCCAGCCGCCGGCTTGGGCGGCTGAACGGGTAGAGGCAGGCGACCGTCGCCGCGCCGCGCAGCAGGTGCAGTCCGAGCCGCGCGCAGCGCAGCGCCTGGATCGGGCGCGGGGTCGTTTCTGGCTTCAGTCTCGTTTCTCCATGAAGTGCCTGGCGTAGCGTTGGTCGAGGCGCGACATCGGCAGCAGGATCGGCAGATCGGCGGTGTTGAAATCCGGATCCCAGGCCGGATCGCCGCAGACGTAGGCGCCGGCGCGCAGATAGCCCCTGATCAGCGGCGGCAGTTCGGCCGGCAGGTCGTTTCTCAGGGCGTCGAGCGGCAGCGGGCAGCGCGGGAAAACGCGGTATTCGAGCGGACTCATGTTCGCATCCAGTCGATTATACAGGCTGGCTGCGGCGTGCCCGCCGTCGGCCATGCTGATGCTGGCGCAGCCGATCAGGTAGTCGTAGCGGTTTTCCAGCATGTATTTGGCGAGGCCGGCCCAGAGCAGCGTGATCGTCGCGCCGCTGCGGTAGTCGGCATGCACGCAGGAGCGGCCGATTTCGACCATGCGTGGGCGCAGGTGCTGCAGGCGGGTCAGGTCGAACTCGTTTTCGGAATAGTAGCCGCCGATCTTGCGCGCTTTTTCCGGCGACAGGATGCGGTAGGTGCCGACCACCGCGCCAGAATTTTCGTCGCGCACGACGAGGTGCTGGCAATAGGCGTCGTAAATGTCCTGATCGACGCCCGGCGTCCGGTTGGGCAGCTTGGCACCGAGTTCGTCGGCGAAAATGCGGTAACGCAGCTTTTGCGCGTCGAGAATCTCGCGTTCGCTCTGCGCAAGGCCGACCGAAAGATTGTGGCGCGCCGGCCGAGCAATCTGCTGCGTGCTGATTAACGTTGTTGTCATGGTCTGTTCCCCGGTTGTCCTGGGAACAGACTCTAGTCAGGCAAGATTACAGCCGGGTTGCGTACAGATGACGTTTCAGTGCGTGACGCGCGAGCTGCCGCCGCCGGACAGGATGCGGACTTTTTCACCGGGGCGGAACGGCTCGTCGTTTTCCTGGACGATGGCCAGCAACTGCCCGTTGTCGAGCTTGACCGTGATTTCCAGCGCATTCTTCTTGGTGGCCTCCTGCTCGATTGCCGAGCCTGCGATGCTGCCGGCAACGGCGCCGATGATCGCGCCGATGATCTGTCCCTTGCCGCCACCGATATTGCTGCCGGCGATGCCGCCGATCGCCGTGCCGGCGAAGCTTCCGCCGCCGGATTGGCTGCCTTCCATGGCGACCTCGCGAACACTTTCGACGACGCCAAGGCGAACGCGCATTTCCTGCCGCGTCTGCTCGCGCGAGTAGGCGCCGCCCGATTTGCTCGTCGTGCAGCCGCCAAGAAGCAGCGCGGCAAGAAGGGCGGCGGCAAATTTGAGTGCAGTCATTCTCTGGCCTTTACCAGGGGGTGGCGCCAAAGGCTGCGGCGAAACGCTCGCCGATTTCGCTGCGGCTGGCGCGGTGATTCTGGCCGCCGCGGTGCGCAATCTTGATCGAGCCCATGACGGCGGCCAGGCGGCCGGTTTTCTCCCAGCCCCAGCCGGCGGAAATGCCGAACAGCAGGCCGGCGCGGTAGGCATCGCCGCAGCCGGTCGGGTCGACCACGGCATCGGCCGTGACGCAGGGAATCTCGTAGCGCTGGCCGTCGGCATGGATATGCGAGCCCTCGCCGCCGCGCGTGACGATCAGTGCCTTGACCTCAGCGGCCAGCGCCTCCAGCGAGCGGCCGGTGCGGTCGGCGAGCAGCTTGGCCTCGTAATCGTTGAAGCAGGCGTAATCGGCAAGTTTCATGAAGTCCATCAGGTCGTCCCCCGAGAACATCGGCAGGCCCTGGCCCGGGTCGAAGATGAAGGGAACGCCGGCGGCAGCGAAATCGCGGGCATGCTTGATCATTCCGTCGCGCCCGTCGGGGGCGACGATGCCGAGCTTGGCACTCTTTGCATCGGTCACCTGGTTGAGGTGCGAGAAGGTCATGGCACCGGGGTGGAAGGCGGTGATCTGGTTGTCGTCGAGGTCGGTGGTGATGAAGGCTTGCGCGGTAAAGCTGCCGGCGATGCGTCGCACATGCGTGCGCGACAGGCCCAGATCGTCCATGCGCAAAAGGTAGGAGTCGGCGTCATCGCCGACGGTGGCCATGATCAACGGATTGCCGCCGAGCAGCTTCAGATTGTAGGCAATGTTGCCGGCGCAGCCGCCGAATTCGCGGCGCATTTCGGGAACGAGGAAGGCGACGTTCAGGATGTGAATCTGGTCGGGCAGGATGTGATTCTTGAAGCGGTCATGGAAAACCATGATGTTGTCGTAGGCGATGGAGCCGCAAATGAGCGTTGACATAGGAGTCCCGGGAGGAAGTGGGCGACGAAAAGGTCAGGGGTAAAAAACGTAAAGGCGATAACCGGCGGCCGCTATTTCCTTGGCCTCGACCCACAGACGAACGGCGATGTCTGCATTGGCCGGGAAGGCCTGGTCGGGCGGGTTCTGCGGCGGCAGATACTCAGCCGGTTGGAAAACGCGGCGGGCGATGGCGTTGTCCAGCGTATCGGTCAGCGAGAGTTCGAGCAGCGGGTAGGCCTGCTCGTAAGCCGCGCGGTTGCGCAGGGTGGCCTGCAATACCAGCAGCTTGCTGTGCGCCGGATCGGCTTGCAGGTCGGAAGTCTCGATGCTGATCAGCTCGACGTGATGCGGCAAGGGAATGTCCGCACCGAGCGTCTCGCTCAGCGCCTGCAGCACCGGGCGCATGCTCGGTGCGGCAACGGCGAGTTCGCTGCGGAAATGGAAGACGAGCTGCCCGGCCAGTGCCAGCATGAGCAGCAGGGCGACGAGGACGAAAGGGCCATTGCTGGCCTTGCCTTGCGACGGTAAGGCGGAGCTGCTCATGACACCTTCTGCCCACTTGCTGTAGCCGGGAATTTCGGTCGTTTCGCGCGGCACAATCAGGCCGGACGTTTTTGCCAGCGCCTGGGCAGCGGTCTCGCTCATCGGTTCGGCAGGCGTTTGACTGGTCGCTTCGGGCGTATCCGCTGCATCGACCGGGATGTCGAACTCCGTCGTAACGACTGTCGCCGGAGGGCATGGGGTTTTGACCAGGGCGGTTGGTGAAGCGATTTCCAGTGGGACGGTGGTGTGCGCGGCCTCTTCAAGCAGGCTGTCGAGTGCGTTGAATACGACCTGACACTTGCCGCAGCGGACCTTGCCGGCGCGTGCCTTGAGCTGTTCCGGGCTGATCCGGAAGGTCGTCTGGCAGCTCGGACAGCAGGTCTTCACCGGCTTATTCCTTGACGCCTGCGAGGCAGACCCAGCCCTCGCGACTATCGGCAACGCTCAGTAGAATATAGGGTGCATAAATCGAGATCAATTCCTCGGCTTGCTCGACGAGGATGCCCGACAGTGCCAGTCGGCCGCCCGCGCGGACGTGGCCCGTAATTGCCGGCGCCAGCGCCTTGAGCGGGTTGGCGAGAATGTTGGCGACCACGATGTCGAACTGTCCGCTTAGCGCTCGGGCCGAATCGTCGAAGCGGGCGCTTACATTGTTGCGCTCGGCGTTGTTCCGGGCCGCAGCGACCGCCTGCAGGTCAATGTCGACGCCCAGCACCGATGTCGCCCCGAGTTTTGCCGCAGCGATCGCCAGAATGCCGGAGCCGCAGCCGTAGTCGAGGATGGTCGCGCCGGGAACGACGATGCGCTCGAGCCATTCGAGGCAAAGGCGGGTCGTCGGGTGCGAGCCGGTGCCGAAGGCCATGCCGGGGTCGAGGACGAG
>JBAQRB010000211.1:0-4625 GCA_049295655.1 Rhodocyclaceae bacterium | reverse complement strand
ATTACAGGGCGAGCAGTTCGCGCGTGTGATCGGCAATCATCCATTCCTCGTCGGTCGGGATGACCAACGCCTCGACGCGGCTGGACGCGCTGCCGATATGGATGCGGTTGCCGGCGTTGGCCTCGGCGTTGAGTTCGATGCCGAGCCAGGCACAGCCTTCGACGATGCGGCGGCGGATTTCCACCGCGTGTTCGCCGATGCCGCCGGTGAATACCAGTGCGTCGATGCCGCCGATCGCCGCGGCGAGCGCGCCGATCTGGGTGATCGCGCGGTAGCAGAAGAGTTCGACGGCGTCGGCGGCGGCCGGGTCGTCGCTGGCGAGCAGGGTGCGCATATCCTGGCTGATGCCGGAGACGCCGAGCAGGCCGGACTGCTTGTAGAGCAGGTTGGTCAGCTCCTTGACGCCCATTCCCTTGTTTTCGAGCAGGTAGAGGAGCACGCCGGGGTCGAGCGCGCCGGTGCGGGTGCCCATCATCAGGCCGTCGATCGCGGTGAAGCCCATCGAGGTGCTCTGGCTGCGCCGGTCGACCATCGCGCACATGCTGGCGCCGTTGCCGAGGTGGGCGACGACGACGCGGCCGCTGGCCTTGGCCGAGTGGTCGGGCAGGACGCGCGCGATGTATTCGTAGGAGAGGCCGTGGAAGCCGTAGCGCTTGACGCCTTCGGCGGTCAGCGCCTTGGGGATGGCAAAGAGCTGGGCGACGCGCGGCTGCGTGCGGTGGAAGGCGGTGTCGAAACAGGCGATTTGCGGGATGTCCGGCAGCAACGCCGAGAGCGCCTTGATGCCAGCCAGATTGTGCGGCTGGTGCAGCGGCGCGAGAACGATGAACTGCTCGAGTTCGGCGAGGACGCTCGGCGTCAGCACCATCGGCTGCGAATACAGTTCGCCGCCATGGACGACGCGGTGGCCGACGGCAGCCATCTTCCAGTCGTCTTCGTCACCCCGCTGCCGGGAGGCTTCGCGCTGTTCGCCGAGCCAGCGCAGCAGCTCGTCGAAGGCTTCCTTGTGCGCGACGCCCGGCTTCAGTGCGACTTCCGGGAAGCGCTGGCCGCTGGCGTTCCTGGCGATCAGCTTGGCATCGGCACCGATGCCGTCGATCTGGCCTGAGAGCGAAGGATGGCGCGCCAGTCCGCCGTTCAGCTCGAACACGGCGAACTTGATCGACGACGAGCCGGCATTGATGGTGAGGATGCCCTGCTTCATTCTACGGCTGCCAGCTTGTTGCGGTTGGCGTGGGCGATCAGGTTGGCGATCACGCACGAGGCGATGCGCGTCTCGGCCGTGTCGGCGCGGCTGGTCAGGACGATCGGCACCTTGGCGCCGAGCACGATGCCGGCGGTCAGGGCGTTGGCCAGATATTCGAGTTGCTTGGCGACCATGTTGCCCGATTCGAGATCGGGAACGATCAGGATTTCGGCGCGGCCGGCGACGGCCGAGTTGATTCCCTTGGTCTTGGCGGCGACGATCGAGACGGCGTTGTCGAAGGCGAGCGGGCCATCGAGCAGGCCACCCTTGATCTGGCCGCGGTCGGCCATCTTGCACAGAGCGGCGGCGTCGAGCGTCGACTGGATTTTCGGATTGACCGTTTCGACCGCCGAGAGGATCGCCACCTTCGGCTCGGGGATGCCGATGATGTGTGCGAGGTCGATCGCGTTCTGGATGATGTCGACCTTGTCTTCGAGCGTCGGTGCGATGTTGATCGCCGCGTCGGAAATCAGGATCGGGCGCGGGTAGGTCGGCACATCCATCAGGAAAACGTGACTGATGCGGCGCGAGGTGCGCAGGCCGGCGGCGCGCGAAACGACTTCGGCCATCATTTCGTCGGTGTGCAGGCTGCCCTTCATCAGCGCCTCGGCGTCGCCGTTGCGGATCAGCGTGACGGCCATCGCCGCCGATTCGTGGCTGTGCTTCACGTTGACGATGCGGTGCTGCTTGAGGTCGAAGCCGTTTTCCTCCGCAATCGCGCGGATCTTGGCTTCCGGCCCGATCAGGATCGGATCGATCAGACCGGCTTCGGCGGCCTGCAGCGCGCCCTTGAGCGACTCCTTGTCGCACGGGTGAACCACCGCCATGTCGATCGGCGCGAGGCCCTTGGCGCGCGCGATCAGCTTTTGCAGCCGCGCGTACTTGTCCGAGATGACGATGTCGGGCATTTCGGCGCGCTTGGTCGTCATCCGCTCGGTCGGTGCCAGCACCTCGGCCGTGCCATGCACGACCTGCATGCCGTCCTGATTGGTACACGCGCAGTCGAAGACGATGTGGTGGTTATGCTCGAACTTCTGCTTGACCGTCACAGTGACGGTGATCGTGTCGCCGATCGTCACCGGCCGCGCAAAGTGCAGCGCCTGATCGATCAGGATGGTGCCGGGGCCGGGGAACTGGGTGCCGAGCGCCGTCGAGATCAGCGACGCGCTCCACATGCCGTGCGCGATGACTTCGCGGAACATGCCGCTGTGCGCGAACTCGGCGTTCACAATCGCCGGGTTCATGTCGCCGGACATGATCGCGAACAGCTGAATGTCCTCGGGGCGCAGGGTGCGGACCAGCGACGAGCTGTCGCCGACGTGGATCTCGTCGAAGGTGCGACTTTCAAGGAGATTCAGGGGAGTATCAATGTGCATGTTTATTCTCCGGAGGAGTCAAGGATGTCTTTTGATTCGTTTTGATTTTATGCTGCAACGCACCATTTGTCGGTGTGCATATTATCCCAGTGTTGCCGAGGGGGATATAAATTTTTATTGCATACGGTTTTTTGTTCGTACTAAATATTTGATGTGGATCAATAGCTTCTCGACAGTCTTGTTTAACCTGAAGCGAGTGTCGTAATTAGGAGTTCGATGTGAGTTTCGATTCCGTTATTCTTGCCGATCGGCTGGCGCCAGTCCTCGATCGCTATCGGCGCGATCCCCATCTGCTGGTGCAGATCCTGCAGGCGACACAGGATCTGCTCGGCTATTTGCCGCCGGCCGCGCTGACCTGTATTGCCGAAAGCGTCGGTTTGCCGCGCGCTCGGGTCGAGGGGGTGGCCGGTTTCTACTCCTTCTTCCACCTCGAACCGGTCGGGCAGTACCGGGTCCTCTTTTCGGACAACATCACCGACCGCATGCTGGGCAGCGTTGATCTGCGGGAGCGCCTGTGCAACAAGCTGTGGCTTGAGTGCGGGAAAGTCTCGGAGGACGGACTGGTCAGCGTCGACACCACCTCCTGTACCGGCCTGTGCGACCAGGGGCCGGCGCTGCTGGTCAATGGGCGGGCGCTGAGCCGGATGTCGGGTGAGCGGATCGAGCGCATTGCCGAGCTGATTCGCGCGCAGGTGCCGCTCGCCGACTGGCCGCAGGAATATTTCACGGTCGAGGACAACATCCGTCGGCGCGACGTGCTGCTTTCCGGCGACTGGCCGGCCGGCGAGGCCGTCCGTGCGGCGATCGCACGCGGCGCCGAGGCGATGCTGGGCGAGATGAAGCTGTCCAATCTGCGCGGCCGTGGCGGCGCCGGTTTCACCACCGCGATCAAGTGGGAGTCGGCGCGCGTCGCACCGTGTCACGGCGAGCAGCCGATGCGCTACATCGTCTGCAACGCCGACGAGGGCGAGCCGGGCACCTTCAAGGACCGCGTCCTGCTGACCCGCTACGCCGATCTCGTCTTCGACGGGATGACCGTCGCCGGATTCACGGTCGGCGCGGCGAAAGGCCTTGTTTATCTGCGCGGCGAGTACCGCTACCTGCTGCCGGCGTTGCTCGCCACGCTCGAAGCGCGGCGCAGCAACGGCCTGCTCGGCAAGGCGGTGTGCGGGCAGGCCGGTTTCGACTTCGACATCGAAATCCATCTGGGCGCCGGCGCCTACGTCTGCGGCGAAGAAACGGCGCTGATCGAATCGCTCGAGGGCAAGCGCGGCGTGCCGCGCGTGCGCCCGCCGTTCCCGGTGACCTGCGGCTACCTGGGCCAGCCGACCGTCGTCAATAACGTCGAGACGCTGTGCAAGACGGCGCTGATTGCGCAAAAGGGCGGTGCCTGGTTTTCCGGACTCGGCACCAAGCAGTCGACCGGCACCAAGTTGCTGTCGATTTCGGGCGACGTCGAGAATCCCGGCATCTACGAGTATCCGTTCGGCGTTTCGGTGACGCAGGTGCTCAACGATTGCGGCGCCGGCAATGCGCAGGCGGTGCAGATCAGCGGCGCTTCCGGGATTTGCCTGGCGACGCACGAATTCTCGCGCCGTATCGCCTTCGAGGACGTGCCGACGGCCGGCGCCTTCATGGTCTTCGGCGCGCACCGCGACATGTTCGAGGTGGCGCGCAATTTCGCCCACTTCTTCGCGCACGAGAGCTGCGGTTTCTGCACGCCGTGCCGCGTCGGCACGGCGCTGGTCGCCAACTGCATGGACAAGATCGCCAACGGGCACGGCGCGCAGCACGAGATCAACGAGATTTTCAAGATCCACCGCCTGCTGCACGCCGCCAGCCATTGCGGTCTCGGGCAGGCGGCGTGCAACCCGCTGTTCGACACGCTGCAGAAATTCCGGCCGGCCTACGAGCGGCGCCTGCGCTCGCTCGATTTCGAGCCGGCCTTCGATCTCGATCAGGCGCTGGCCGCTGCGCGCCAGATGACCGGGCGCGACGATCCG
>JBAQRB010000210.1:0-12551 GCA_049295655.1 Rhodocyclaceae bacterium | reverse complement strand
CAGTATGGCCGCCTCCGTCGAGGAAATGAGCACCAGCATCGAGATGATCGCCGATCATGTGAGCAGCGCGCTGTCGGTCTCGTCCGATGCGCAAAGCGTCTCGCTGAGCAGTTCGGAAACCATCCAGCAGGCGGTTGACGCGATGAACAGCATTGCCAACACGGTCCGCGACTCGTCGGCAGCCATTCAGCAACTGGGCCGCGAATCGCAGGAAATTTCGGCGATTGCCGGAACGATCAAGGAAATCGCCGACCAGACCAACCTCCTCGCGCTCAACGCGGCAATCGAGGCAGCACGGGCCGGCGAGCAGGGTCGCGGCTTCGCCGTGGTCGCCGACGAGGTGCGCAAGCTCGCCGAGCGGACGTCGAAATCGACGCATGAAATCGCCGAAATGATCACCCGCATCCAGCTCGGGACGCAGACCGCCGTCGACAACATGAACGTCGGTGTCGCGCAGGTGGCGAGTGGTGTCGATCTGGCGGCCGAGGCGAACGAAGCGATCAAGCGCATCCACGATAATGCGGTGAATGTGTCCGAAGCGGTGTCCGAAATTTCATCGGCGATCCGCGAACAAAGCGTCGCGACCTGCGGCGTGGTGCAGGGGCTCGAGCAAATCGCCCGGATGACCGACCGCAACAACGCCGACGCACAGGACACGGCGCGCTCGGCGGCGGACCTGCAGGGCGTTTCCGGGAAGCTGCGCAGGACGGTCGAAGCATTCAAGGTCTGAGTCCGGAAGCGTCATTCCGACGCCCGGCACGCGGCATGGAAAAAGACCACGACAGCGCTGCCGTGGCCTTTTTCCTGTTCTGGCGAGTCACGAGTCCGGCAAGCCGGAGCGTAACTCAGCGAACGATGGTCTGCGCCTCGCCCTCGGCGCGCGCCGAGATGCTGCCGATTTCGACGGCCTTCTCGCCGGCCGCGTGCAGCAGCTCGAGGGCCTGGGCAACGTTCTCGCGGGCAACGATGACGACCATGCCGATGCCGCAGTTGAACACCCGGTGCATCTCGCTCTCGGCGACATTGCCTTCGCTTTGCAGCCAATCGAAAAGCTTGGGGCGCTGCCAGCGGGCCTGCTCGATGACGGCCTTGACGCTCTCGGGCAACACGCGCGGCACATTCTCGGTCAGGCCGCCGCCGGTGATGTGCGCCATGCCCTTGACCGGCAGCGCCGCCATCAGCGCGAGCAGCGGCTTCACGTAAATGCGCGTCGGCGCCATGATCGCGTCGGCCAATGTCTTGCTGCCGTCGAACGGCGCATCGAGATCCGGAGCGGAACGGGCGATGATCTTGCGGACCAGCGAATAGCCGTTCGAGTGCGCGCCGGAAGACGGCAGCCCGAGCACGACGTCGCCCGGCACGATGGCCGAGCCGTTGATGATTTTCGATTTCTCGACGACGCCGACTGCAAAGCCGGCCAGATCGTATTCGCCGTCCGGGTACATGCCGGGCATCTCGGCCGTTTCGCCGCCGATCAGCGCGCAGCCCGAATATTCGCAGCCCTGCGCGATGCCCTTGACGACATCGGCGGCGGTATCGACGTCGAGCTTGCCGCAGGCGAAGTAGTCGAGGAAGAAGAGCGGCTCGGCACCCTGCACCAGGATGTCATTCACGCTCATGGCCACGAGGTCGATACCGACCGTCGCGTGCCGCTTGAGTTCGAATGCCAGCTTGAGCTTGGTGCCGACGCCGTCGGTGCCGGAAACGAGGACCGGCTCCCGATAGCGCTTGGGGACTTCAAACAGCGCACCAAAGCCGCCGATACCGCCGAGCACGCCGTCGCGCATCGTTTTTCGGGCAAACGGCTTGATCCGTTCGACGAGTTCATCGCCGGCGTCGATATCGACACCGGCGTCGCGGTAGGAGAGAGATTCCTGGGTCATCTTGATGGTCGTCCCGAGCAAGGCGGGCAAATGCCACGTAGTGGTAAAATGCGCGACTTCGATTGCAAAAACCGGAATTTTATCCGAAATGGCCGCCTCGCGCGCTGCTCACAGCGCAAGCACTCCTCCAGACACCCCCTGCCCATGCGCCAGTTAGTCCTCGACCTGCTGCCGGAGGCGGCGCCCAGCTTCGACAATTTCGTCAGCGGCGGCAACAGCGAAGCGCTGACCGGCCTCGCGGCGTGGCTTGCCCCGGAAAGCCGCGAACCCCTGCTGCTGCTGTGGGGCGAAGCCGGTGCCGGCAAAACGCACCTGCTGCACGCCTGCGCAGCACGCTACATCGACGCACGCAGCGACCCCGACCTCGCGGCCGTTGGTGAAGCGCTCGACTTTTACGCGATTGACCACGTCGAGGCGCTCAGCGATGCCGGACAGATCGCGCTCTTCAACCTGTTCAACCGTCTGCGCGCCGCCGCTGGCCGCCTGCTCGTGGCGGCCAGCCTGCCGCCGCTGCAGCTCAAGCTGCGCGAGGACCTGCGCACCCGCCTCGGTTCCGGCCTGATCTACCGCCTGCAGCCGCTGACCGACGCCGAGAAGATCGACGCCCTCGGCGCGCAGGCCACGGCGCGCGGCCTGCGCCTGCCGCCGGACGCGCTCGATTACCTGTTCGCCCGCGCCCCGCGCGACATGCGCAGCCTCACCGCCTTCCTCGCCGCGCTCGATCGCTATTCGCTCGAACACAAGCGCCCGATCACGCTGCCGCTGCTGCGCGAAGTGCTGCACGAGGCGTTGCAAACCCGACTGGAAAACTGAAATGCAACTTGCACTTTTCGACCTCGACAACACGCTGCTTGCCGGCGACAGCGACTTTGAGTGGGCGCAATTCCTGATCGGCAAAGGCGTCGTCGACGGCGAGCTGCACGAAGCGAAAAACCGCGGCTTCTACGAGGATTACAAGGCCGGCACGCTCGACATCCACGCCTTTCTCGACTTCCAGCTGCAGCCGCTGGCGCGCCACCCGCGCCAGGAGCTCGATGCCTGGCATCGCGAGTTCATGGCGGCGCGCATCCTGCCGATTGCCGGCGACAAGGCACGTGCGCTGGTGCGCAGCCACCTCGAGAGCGGCGCGCTGTGCGCCGTCGTCACCGCGACCAACAGTTTCGTCACCGCGCCGATTGCCCGCGAGTTCGGCATCCCGCACCTGATCGCCACCATCCCGGCGCAGGAAGACGGCCAATTCACCGGCCAGCCGCGCGGCACGCCGTCGTTCCGCGAAGGCAAGATCAGCCGGGTCGAGGACTGGCTCGAAGCAATGGGGTTATGGTGGGGCAGCTTCGAGCGCAGCTGGTTCTACAGCGACTCGCACAACGACCTGCCGCTGATGGGCAAGGTCAGCGATCCGGTCGCGGTCGACCCCGACGAGAAACTGCGCGGCCATGCACTGGCCGCAGGCTGGCCAGTCCTCAGCCTGCGCGATTGAACGCAAGCGTCTGATTTCCGGCAAGACATCCGCTATGATGGCGCTCTTTTGCTGTAACGCAACATGACAACCAGAAACGAGCAATGATCCGTAAATTCATCTCCCGAGTCCTCGGGCGCAAGCCCCCCGGCGCCCATGGCGAACCGGCCGTTCTCCCGGTCGGCAAACACGGCGTGCGCCGCGACAGCATCAGCAGCGGCAGCCGGCGTACGGTCGAAACGCTGCAGGAACACGGCTACAAGGCCTACGTCGTCGGCGGCGCGGTACGCGACCTGCTGGCCGGCTTCACCCCCAAGGACTACGACGTCGCGACCAATGCGACGCCGGAACAGGTGCGCCACTGCTTCCGCCGCTCGCGCATCATCGGCCGGCGCTTCCAGATCGTCCATGTGCTGATGGGTTCGGAAACGATCGAGGTCACCACCTTCCGCGGCCACCACAGCGAAACGGACAAGGTCGCCGGCAAGGCCGGCAACCACCACAGCAACAAGGCGCACACCGACGAGCAGGGCCGGGTGCTGCGCGACAACGTGTTCGGCAACCAGATGGAGGATGCGGCGCGGCGCGACTTCACGGTCAACGCGCTGTACTACGACCCGGTTTCCGAGACGATCATCGACTACCACCACGGCGTCGCCGATCTCAAGCAGAAAACGCTGCGCATGATCGGCGACCCGAAAACCCGCTACCGCGAAGACCCGGTGCGAATGCTGCGCGCCGTCCGCCTGGCGGCCAAGCTCGGCCTGACCATCGACCCCGAAGCGGCGCGGCCGATCCGCGAATTGTCCGAACTGATCGAGAACGTGCCGCCGTCGCGCCTGTTCGACGAGATGCTCAAGCTGCTCACCTCCGGCTACGCCGTCAAGTGCGTCGCCCAGTTGCGCACCGAAGGCCTGCACCACGGCCTGCTGCCGCTGCTCGACGTGATTCTCGAACAGCCGCTCGGCGAGCGCTTCGTCATGCTGGCGCTGGAAAGCACCGACCGGCGCGTGCGCGAAGGCAAGCCGATTTCGCCCGGCTTCCTCTTTGCCACCCTGCTCTGGCACGAAGTGCTGGCCAAGTGGGAAGCCCTCCAGAAACGTGGCGAACGCGGCATCCCGGCACTTTTCCTGGCAATGGACGAAGTGCTCGACGTGCAGGCCGAGAAGCTCGCCATCACGCGCCGCATCGCCGGCGACATCAAGGACATCTGGGCACTGCAGCCGCGCTTCGAGCAGCGCTCGGGCAAACGCCCGTACGGCGTGCTCGAACAGCCGCGCTTCAAGGCCGGCTACGACTTCCTGCTGCTGCGCGCCGAATCCGGCGAAATCGATCAGGAAGTCGGGCAATGGTGGACCGGCTTCCTCAACGGCAACGACGAGGCCCGTGCCGCCATGCTGCTGCCGCAGGTGCCGGGCGAGGCGAAAAAACGCCGGCGCCGCAAGCGCAAGCCGGCCGGTGCGACGGCCACTCCGGACAGCCCGGAATAAAGGGCAGCGGACGCACGGCAGCATGACTACCTTGCACCATCGCGCCCCCTTGGCGCGAGCCTTTGTTGCGCTGGGCGCCAATCTTGACGACCCGGTTGCCCAGGTGCTGGCCGCAAGCCAGGCGCTGGACGAGCTGCCGCAGTCGCGCCTGCTCGCCTGCTCGTCGCTCTACCGTACGGCGCCGGTTGGCATCGCCGGCCAGCCGGATTACATCAATGCCGTTGCCGCAATCGAAACGGGTCTGGGTCCACACCAATTGCTTGGCGCATTGCTGACCCTCGAAACCCGCTTCGGTCGACGTCGCGACTATCATCAGGCGCCACGCACGCTGGACCTCGACCTGCTGCTTTTCGACGGGCAACACATCGACAGCGAACAACTCAGCCTGCCGCACCCGCGCATGCATCTGCGCGCCTTCGTGCTGGCACCGCTCGTCGAGATTGCCCCGGACTGCCTGATCCCCGGGCGCGGCACTGCAGCCGCCTGGCTTGCAGCGGTCAGCCTGCAGCAGATCGAAAAACTGATGCCCGCCACCGATCCGCTGACCCGGCCGCGCACATGATCAAGATACCTGCCCTGTGGCAGACGGTGCTGCTGCTCTCGGCCTCGAATATCTTCATGACTTTCGCCTGGTATGCGCACCTCAAGCATCTCAACGACCGTCCGTGGTGGATCGCGGCGCTGATTTCATGGGGCATCGCACTTTTTGAATACCTGTTGCAAGTCCCCGCCAACCGGATCGGCAACGAGGAGTTTTCGCTCGCCCAGCTCAAAATCCTGCAGGAAGCGATCACCCTGACGATTTTTGTGCCCTTCGTGGTCTTCTATATGCAGCAACCGCTCAAGCTTGACTATCTATGGGCGACTCTGTGTATCCTAGGCGCGGTATATTTCATCTTTCGCAGTTGATTTCGCAAAAAAAGCCCCATCCAATAAACACAGGGAGACTTCAACATGTTCGGCAACAAGGCAAGGATTCGTGAACTCGAGCGTCGAATCGATCAACTTGAGCAGCAAAATCAGACCCTGCGTAATCAGCTCGATACCGCCGAATCGTTGCGTAACGAAAGCCGGGGTGACGAAGAACTTGCTGCCACACGTAACCAGGAATTCCAGCGCCTGTTCTCGTCGCTGCATTCCTATCGCCATTCGCTCGGCGAATCGCAGCAGTCGCTGACTGCACTTGCCAACCACCTGCGCGAGGAAAAAGAGGGATCGGCCAAAGCCGGCGCGCTGGCGACAATCAGCCGTGATTCGGTGCAACAGATCAGCAGCGAACTGACGCAGCTGGCCAGCAACTCGCGCAGCGCCATGGACAAGGTGATCGGTCTGCAGGCCAGCGCCGAGAAAATCGGCGGGATTGTCAATCTGATCAAGGAAATTGCCGACCAGACCAACCTTCTGGCACTCAACGCCGCCATTGAAGCAGCGCGCGCCGGCGAAGCCGGACGCGGCTTCGCGGTCGTCGCCGACGAAGTGCGCAAGCTGGCCGAACGTACGACGAAGGCGACCAGCGACATTTCACAACTGGTATCGACCATTCAGGGCGAGACGCTTTCCGCACACAGCAGTATCGACCACCTCGCCGTGCAGTCCGAGTCCTTCAGCAGCCAGGGGCAACAGGCATCGTCAACGATCAGCGGCATTACCGATCTGGCGCAAAAAATGGAACTGGCCATCGCGATCGCCGCGCTGCGTAGTTTTGTCGAACTCGCCAAAATCGACCACCTTATTTTCAAATTCGAGGTTTACCAGGTCTTCATGGGGCTTTCGGACAAGCAGGCCGACAACTTCGCCGCACACACGGGCTGTCGGCTCGGCCAGTGGTACTACGATGGCGAAGGCAAGGCCTGTTTCGCGCAGCTCGACGGCTACCGGACGATGGAATCGCCGCACGTCGAGGTCCATCGCCACGGCCGTGCCGCGGTACAGGCCTATCGTGACGGCAACTTTTCCGGCGGCGTTTCGTCGATCGAGCAGATGGAGAAGGCGAGCATCGGCGTACTGGAAAATCTTGAACTGATGGCACGGCACGGCGAGCGCTCGCCCGACATCCTTTGCCTCGAACACTGATGCACGGTCCGCAATACAAGCTGCCCGTGCGCTTCACCTGGCCAGTTGCTGAAGCAGCGACAGTCGGGCAAATATCTGAAACGGAGAAAGCCATTCCATGTCCTCGCACGCCACCGCGCGCCGGCTGACGCACGTCGATCTGGCCAAAATGCACAGCGCCGGCGAAAAAATCGCCGTCCTGACCTGTTACGACGCGAGCTTCGCGCAGCTATGCGACGCCGCCGGCGTCGATGCCCTGCTGATCGGCGATTCGCTCGGCATGGTCTTGCAGGGGCATGACTCGACGCTGCCGGTGACGCTCGCCGACATCGCCTACCATACGGGTGCTGTGGCGCGAGGTTGCCAGCGGCCGCTGATCATCGCCGACATGCCATTCGGCAGCTTCCAGGAAAGCCCGCAGCACGCTTTCCGCAACGCGGCCAGCCTGATGGCCGCCGGTGCGCAGATGGTCAAGCTCGAAGGCGGCGTTGAAATGGCCGAAACGACGCAATTCCTTACGACGCGCGGCATTCCGGTGTGCGCCCATATCGGCCTGACGCCGCAATCGGTGCACCAGCTCGGCGGCTACCGCGTGCAGGGCCGCGACGACAGCGCCGCCACCCGCCTGATCGCCGATGCCCTGGCGCAGCAAAACGCCGGCGCCGCGCTGATCGTGCTCGAAGCCATCCCCGCAGTACTGGCCGGCGCAGTGAGCAAACAGCTCGCCATTCCGAGCATCGGCATCGGCGCCAGCAACGAGTGCGCCGGTCAGGTCCTCGTCTTGCACGACATGCTCGACATTTCGCCCGGCAAAAAAGCCCGTTTCGTGAAGAACTTCATGGCCGGCCAGCCGTCCATCCGCGCAGCGCTTGCGGCCTACGTGGCAGCGGTCAAGGACCGCAGCTTCCCGGCCTCCGAACACTGCTACTGACACCGCCATGCAAATCCACTCCGCCATTCCCGAGTTGCGCGCCGCGCTACGCGACAAAGGCCGCATCGTTTTCGTACCGACCATGGGCAACCTGCACGCCGGCCACATCAGCCTGATGCAGCAGGCCCGCGCCCACGGCGACACCGTGGTTGCCAGCATTTTCGTCAACCGCCTGCAATTCGCTCCGAACGAGGACTTCGACCAATATCCGCGCACCTTCGCGGCGGATTGCGCACAACTCGAAGCGGCCGGCGTCGACCTGCTCTTCGCACCGACCGAAGACGATCTCTACCCCGAGCCGCAGCAGTATCACGTCGAGCCGCCCGCGATCCAGAACCAGCTCGACGGCGAGTTTCGTCCCGGGCATTTCCGCGGCGTCGCCACCGTCGTTCTCAAGCTGTTCAACATCGTGCAGCCGCAGGCCGCGCTGTTCGGCAAGAAGGACTATCAGCAACTGATGGTCCTGCGCAACATGACGCGCCAGCTGGCGCTGCCGATCACCGTCATTGGCGGCGAAACGGTTCGCGCCGATGACGGCCTCGCGCTGTCGTCACGCAACGGCTATCTGTCGGCAGCAGAACGTACGGAAGCACCGCGTCTCTACCGCATCCTGCAGCGCATGCGCGACGCGATAGGCGGCGGCAATCGCCACTTCGCGGAACTGGAAATTGAAGCCCGAGTCGAATTGGATGCCTGTGGCTGGAAAACCGATTATATTGCAGTGCGGCAACAGTCCGACCTGCAGCTGCCGCAGGGCGCAGAGCAAGCGCTGGTAACGCTTGCGGCGAGCCGCCTGGGCACGACGCGACTCATTGATAATATTGAAATTTAGGCAGTGCAACATGACCATTGACACGCAGAAATTAGCCGCTACAATGCCCTTCCCACAACTCTACTCGCACGGGTAAACCATGCAGAGAACGATGCTCAAGTCGAAGCTGCACCGCGTGACCACCACGCATGCCGAGCTTCACTACGAAGGCTCATGCGCGATTGACGAGGACCTGCTCGACGCCGCGAACATTCGCGAGTACGAACAGATTGACATCTGGAACGTCAATAACGGCGAGCGCTTCACGACCTACGCCCTGCGCGCCGAACGCGGATCGGGGATCATCTCGGTCAATGGTTCGGCCGCCCGCCGCGCCGCGCCCGGCGATATCCTGATCATCGCCACCTTCGCCATCTATACCGAGGTGGAATTGGCCAAACACGTCCCGGAACTGATCTACGCCGACGCAAACAATCGCATTGCGCGCAGAGGCCACGCCATCCCGACGCAAGCAGCCGCCTGAAAATAGCGGCGTCTGCCGCGATAAAAAAAGCCGCGACCTGTGTCGCGGCTTTTTCATTTAGCGCCGCTCAAGCGGCTTCCGGCGCGGCCTTGGGCTTGCGCGGACGACGACTGCGCGCAGCGGGTTTCTTGGCGGCACCGGCGTCGACCGGGGCGGCCGGCGCAGCGACCTGCGGCTCGACGGCAGCAACAGGCTCGGCGACCACCCCGGCAGCAACTTTCTTTTCCGCCGGCTTGCGGCCGCCGCGCCCCTGACGGCGCGCTGCCGGCTTGCCCCCCTCGGCTTCGACGACCGGAACCGACTCCTCCGTGCTCGCAGGCGAGGCAGCAAGCGCCGCGGAGGCCGGCACCGATACTTCGCTACGCACCGCAACGGCAGTTGCGCCCTGGACATCGCCCTTCTCGGCCGAATTTCGCCCGCCGCGTTTGCGGCGCGCGGCAGGCTTGCTCACCGGAATATCGGCAGCAGCGGTCTCCGGAGAAGCTGCGGACGGCAGCACCGGAGGCTCTGTCGGCACCGCTTCGGCCGACGCCTCATCGCGGCCCGACAACTCGCTGGCCGTATTCGCGGCACTGCTGCGATAAACATAGGCCCCCGACTTCTCGTCCCGGCCGAATTCGAGCAGACCGCGCGCCTGCGCTTCCTCGAGCAGATTGCCGAAGGCCCGAAAGCCGTAGTAGGACTCGTTGAAATCCGGCTTGCGGCGCTTGATCGCCTCCTTGAGCATCGATGCCCAGATCTTGCCGCTGTCGCCCCGCTCGGCAACCAGCGCGTCGAAGGTGGCGACCGCCAGCTCGATGGCCTTGCTCTTGCGCGACTCAAGCTCTTCCTTGCGCCGCTTGTCCTCCTCGAGCGAACGCTTGGGCGCCGGCGGTGCATCGCGCGTATCGCGCCGGGCGGCGCTGCGCTGACTCTCGCGGACGAGATCGTCGTAAAAGATGAACTCGTCACAGTTGGCGATCAGCAGGTCGGAGGTCGACTGCTTCACCCCGACGCCAATCACGTGCTTGGCGTTTTCGCGCAGCTTGGAAACCAGTGGCGAGAAATCCGAATCGCCGCTGATGATGACGAAAGTATCGACATGCGATTTGGTGTAGCAAAGGTCCAGCGCGTCGACCACGAGGCGGATGTCGGCCGAATTCTTGCCGGACTGGCGAACATGCGGGATCTCGATCAGCTCGAAGTTGGCTTCGTGCATCGTCGCCTTGAAGCCCTTGTAACGGTCCCAGTCGCAATAGGCTTTCTTGACGACGATGCTACCTTTGAGCAGAAGACGCTCAAGCACCGGCTTGATGTCGAATTTTTCATATTTTGCGTCGCGCACGCCGAGCGCGACGTTCTCGAAATCGCAGAACAGGGCCATGCTGACCATGTCGGGGGAGGCAGCCATGAGTTTCTCCAGAGCATTGAATGCCCAGTATACCGTCAAGTATCCCGGGCGCTTGGCATCGCGGCCGTCGCGGCACGAAAATCCGACGAAATGCGCCATTTCCGCTCTCGACGGCGACAAAGCCCGCGCAACGACGATGGCGATGCACGGGTATAATGCGCACTCGTCCGGACTGCACGTATGATCGCCGATCGTCGCCGACTGTTCTGCCCTGCGGTTTAAAGGTTTTTTGTCCGATCTTCATTCCAGGCCCGCACCCACCATGAAATTTGTCTCGACTCTCATCCTCTGCCTGGCCTTGCTGCTGTCCGGCTGCTCGGAACCCGTCAGTTTCAAGGCGACCGACGTTTCCGGCACGGACTGGGGCAAGGACTTCAAGCTGACGGATCACCACGGGCAGGCTCGCCAGCTGGCCGACTTCAAGGGCAAGGCCGTCGTGCTCTTCTTCGGCTTCACCCAATGCCCGGACGTCTGCCCGACGACGCTGTCGGCCATGCGCGACGTGCTCGGCCTCTTGGGCCAGGACGCCAGCCGGGTGCAGGTTCTTTTTGTCACGCTCGACCCGGCCCGCGATACCCCCCAGGTGCTGGCGCAGTACCTGCCCATGTTCCACCCGAGCTTCATCGGCCTCGTTGGCGACGAGGCCAGTACCGCTGCGCTGGCCAAGGATTTCAAGGTGTTTTACGCCAAACAGCCAGGCAGCAGCGCAGGCAGCTACACCGTCGACCACTCGACCGGCAGCTACGCCTTTGACCCGCAAGGCCGGCTGCGGCTTTTGTTCCGCCACGGCGAAACGCCCGACAACATTGCCGCCGATCTGAAATTGCTGCTTGCCGGCAAGTAATATTTTTAGGAAACCCCCATGAAATACGCCCTCGCCCTACTCGCCTTCCTTTCCCTGCCGGTCGCCGCAGCACCAACGGCTGCCGAAATCAATCTGGATGTCGGCACGCCACCGGTGATGGTTGCCAAGCACACGCTGGCGCAGCGCTCATCGCGACTGATTCGCTTCTACGAGGCCGGCATCATCGGCCTCGGTGACGACGGCATGGTCAAAATACACGACGGCAGCCGACTGACGCTACCGCAACGGCAGATTGCCGAGAAACTCATCGACCAGGAAAACCCCGACCGCAACTCGCTGATTTATGCGATTGCCGAGGCCCATGGCGGCAAGGAAGCGCAGCCGGCCGCGCGTGCGGCGCAAGTCAAGCGCTGGAAGGATCTGTTCCACTCGGGCTGGTGGATCCAGGACGCACAAGGCGTCTGGAACAAGAAGCCCTGATCGGGAACGTAGCTGCCGCCGTGCGACATCTTGCCGCACGCTACGGTGCAGGCGGACATTTATAATCGGCAAACCCTACACAAACATGGAGTACGGCTTGAAAGCAATTCCAGCTCGTCTGACAGTCGCCCTGCTCACCCTCATCTCCGGCGCGGCACTTGCGGCCGATGTGGATATCAAGACGCCGTGGGTACGGGGGACGGTCGCCGGCCAGCAGGCCAGCGGCGCCTTCATGGAAATCACCAGCAAGGCCGGTGCGACAATCGTCGGCGCCAACAGCCCGCTTGCCGCGGCAACCGAAATCCACGAAATGAAGATGGACGGCAGCGTGATGAAAATGCGCGCCGTGGCACGCCTTGAGCTGCCTGCCGGCAAACCGGTGAAACTCGAACCGGGCAGTTACCACGTCATGCTGATGGGCCTGAAACAGCCGCTCAAGAAGGGGGACTCGGTGCCGCTGTCACTCAAGATCGAAGGCCGGGACAAGGCCGTCGAAACCATCGAGGTCAAGGCCGAAGTCCGTGATCTGACAAGTAGCGCACCGGCAACGCACGGCCACCAGCACTGAACCGCAACCTGCCGTAACCGATTTTTCGGGGCCAGCGCACACGCGAAAGCACGGTGCGCCGGCCCCGAAACTCATCTGCGCAGCAGCGTTGCCACCGCAGCCAGCAGGAGCGTCGCACCGACGCCATGGGCAACCGCCAGGTACAGGCTGAAACCACTCGCCACCGTCAACGCACCGAGCCCCAGTTCGACCAGCAGC
>JBAQRB010000209.1:0-6951 GCA_049295655.1 Rhodocyclaceae bacterium | reverse complement strand
GGTAGCATGCATTTGGGCTGATTCCTCGTGTGATGGTCGGGTGTTTGGCGACTCCAACTTATCACGCGTCGATTCAGCCTGCTTTATCAATTACATCAGTGGGTTGAGGCTTAAGTAAGTGCCATTCGGGTCTGCCCCTTTTTCTTGTTGACGCGTGATGTTGCGGGCAATACTATCCCCATCGTGAACACAGCTACCAAACTACTTGAAGCCATGCGCAACAATCCGCGCGACTGGCGGATCGAGCAACTTCAGACTGTTGCACGGCAGTTTGGTATGGCGGTTCGCTGCGAGGGTGGTAGTCACCATGTCTTCTCGCATGAGGTGGTGACGGACATTGTGAGCGCCCCGGCACACCGGCCCATCAAGCCGGTGTATGTGCGCCAATTCGTGGCGCTGGTCGATAAAGTAAAGGAGTCGCAAGCATGACTGAAGTCAATATTCCCCGCATCGTACCGCCGTGGCCGTTCGAGGCTTACGCACACATCATCAGCCCGCTTTCTGATGAGGATGGCGGCGGCTTCCTGATTACTTTCCCCGATCTTCCGGGCTGCATGTCCGACGGTGAAACCGAGGCCTTGGCAGTTGAGAATGGGCGCGATGCTTTTGTCGCCGTGGTTTCCGCACTTGCCGACATGGGGCGCGATATTCCTGCGCCATCTTTCAGCCCGGACGATGCCGCTGCGCCAGGGGCTTCCGGCAAATTCGTCGCCCGCGTGCCGAAATCCATCCACGCCAAACTCACCACGCGCGCCAAGGCTGAAGGCGTGTCGCTCAATACCTTGGTGCTGACGCTGATCGCAGAGGGGCTGGGAAGGCGCGAAAGCCATGCCTAATTCGCATCGCAATGCAGTCGGTGGTGAATGAATCACCCAGCCGTCAGATGAAACTGCAGAAACAATTTGGCAGCGCGATACAGTAAATACTACTGTGCTACAGTAAAGTGGTCTGCCCCATTTATGCTGATATGCTGATAAATTTCAACCATGAAAACCCCCACACTTGACTGCGGCTGCGACAAGCGCGAAGGTTCGGTCTGGCAACTTTAAAACCCCGTTTCTCACAAGGAGGCTGGGTTTTTTATCGGCCTTGCTTTTATTGTAGTTTATAAGTTACGCTAAGCTATGATTGAATTGCGCCGGTATCAGCTTGGAGATGAACGCTCGCCTGTTACGGAGTGGCTGCACAGCTTGCGGGATACGCGGGCACGGGCGCAAATTGAGATTAGGTTGCGGCGCGTAACTGCTGGCAACGTTGGTGACTGCAAATCGCTGGGCGAAGGCGTTTCAGAACTGCGAGTGGATATTGGAACCGGTTACCGTGTGTATTACGGAAAGCACGGACAGGCGCTGGTGGTTTTGTTGTGCGGGGGCGACAAAGGATCGCAGCAGGCTGACATCATACGTGCCAAGGCTTATTGGGCGGATTGGAAACGGAGAAATTCATGAGAAAGTCGTTGACCGGATCGGTGTCTCACACCGAGGAAACTATCAAGGAATTGCGTGCAGATCGGCAGTTCGCCGTCGAGTATTTGAAGGCAGCTCTGGAGGAACTGGACGATCCAAATAATCGTGCGGCGGGTCTTTTGGCTTTGCGTGATGTGGCCGAAGCCTACGGTGGTTTGGGGGCGGTTGCGGCGCAGGCCGGCATCAGCAGGGAGGCGCTTTACCGCTCGTTGTCCCCGAAGGGCAATCCGACCTTAAAGACATTGCTGGCGGTGTTGAGGTCTGTGGGGATGCGGCTGTCAGTCGAGCAGGGAAATCACGCTCACGCATGAAGGAAGGACAAAGGTAGGGACAGGTCAGCTCCCTTTGTCCTGGTCTTGCCCCAACTGCACGGTTAGCGGCGCGTGTTCTATATGGTGCCGTTGATGGACAAAAAACCATTTACGCGGCTGAAGGATGCGGGTTCATTCCTTGCGCCCATATCGATTACGGCACGGTGGTGTGGCTAGGCAATATCGATATTGCCCCGGAAATGCTTTACTACCGCTCCACTCCGTCGAATCGCACGAATGCTTGATTCCCGGCATCACCCAGTTGCTGATCAATCGCTTCTCGCCCACCTCGATCAACTGTTGGCCGTTTGGGAATGGCGCTCCGGCCCGACGCCGTGGCTGGTGATGAAAACCAAACAAGGATAATAACGACGATGACCGCCGCTATCTACTATCACCCCGAGGCCTACACAACGAGCGGCCCCAGACTCATGGGCCGCAACGCCGCCGGTGAATCCTTCCTGCGTGGCTTCCTGACCCACAGCCGAGCCGGCGAATTCTGGGCGCAGGTGGAAAAGCCCGAGCACGCGCAGCATTTCGCCGCTACGGTTGGCGCCTTCAAGCGCGCCGAACCGGTTAAGGCCGTGGACAGGAATTCGCTGGCGGCGCTGGCCCACGCCGGTGTCGTGTATTACCCCGGCCCCGGCATCGGCGAACACGCCTGGCATCGGGCGGCCTATGGTCACGGCGCCTGGAGCCTGTGCGGATCACCCACACCACGTCTTCCGCTGGCGCGATGGGGGCGCTTGCCGATCTGCTGACTACACCGGTGCAGCCCTGGGATGCCGTGATCTGCACCTCCTCGGCCGTCAAGAACAATGTCGAACGCCTGCTGCAGGCGCAGGCCGACTATCTGAAGGACCGGCTCGGCATCAGCAAGCTGGTGCTGCCGCGCTTGCCGGTGATTCCGCTGGGCATCCACACCGAAGACTTCGCGTTCACCGATATCCAGAAGGCGGCAGCCCGGCAGGCCTTGGCTGTCGATGCCGATACCCTCGTCGTGCTGTTCATGGGGCGTTTGTCGTTCCACGCCAAGGCACACCCGCTGGCCATGTATCAGGCGCTGGAACAAGCGGCCCAGGCCACCGGCAAAGCGGTCGTGCTGGTCGAGTGCGGCTGGTTCGCCAACGAATTTATCGAAAAAGCCTATGCCGCTGCGGCCAGGCTCGCTTGCTCCAGTGTGCGGGTGGTGACGCTCGATGGCCGCAAGGCCGAAGACCGCCAAACCGCCTGGGCGGGAGCCGATGTCTTCTGCAGCCTGTCGGACAACATTCAGGAAACCTTCGGCATCGTCCCGATCGAAGCGATGGCGGCGGGGATGCCGGTGGTGGTCGCCGATTGGGATGGCTACAAGGATACGGTGCGCGACGGCATCGATGGCTTCCGTATTCCGACGCTGATGCCGGGCCCCGGCCTCGGCACCGATCTCGCGCTGCGCCACGCGCTGGAGATCGATACCTACGATATGTATTGCGGTCATGCCTGCTCGTTGGTGGCGGTGGATGTGCAGGCCACAACCCAAGCCTTCGTGAAGCTCTTCGAGTCTCCCGAACTGCGCCGGCAGATGGGAGAAGCCGGCCGGCAGCGTGCGTGCGAGGTGTACGACTGGGCGGCGATCATTCCGCAATATGAGGCGCTGTGGGCGCAGCTCACCGAAATCCGCATGGTGCAAGGCAAGGACTTGAAACCGCTGGCCCATCCCTGGCCGGCACGGATGGACCCGTTTCACGCTTTTGCTGCCTACCCAACAAAGCTGCTGATGCCGGAGACGGTGCTGGGCCTGGTCGACGCCGATGCCGCTACGGCGCTGCAGCGCACCCTGGCTTACCGGCAGCTGGCGATGGTCGACTTCGCCAAAGTGGTGTTGCCGACGGAAGGAGAGATTCGGGCGGTGTTCGCCACTGCGGCGACAGGAGCGAAACCGGCCGCCGAACTGGTTGCGGCAATTCCTCCCGAACGGCAGGCGGTGGTGTTCCGCAGCCTGGTCTGGCTGGTGAAGCTGGGCGTGCTGGGCGCTTGAATCGATCCAGAGTAAGCGCCTTCGGTCCGCTGGCGCGGTGATTGCGGATTATACCTGTCTGGGTATAATTGCTTCCCATGACACGAACGCTCAAACCCCTGCGCTGGGTGGCTTCCAGCAAGAAGGACCTGATGGCCATGCCGACAGAAGTCCGGGATGTTTTTGGCTATGCCTTGCATCTGGCTCAGGCCGGGCAGAAATATCCGGACGCCAAGCTGCTCAAAGGGTTTGGCGGCGCCGGTGTGCTGGAAGTGGTCGAGGACTGGCAGGGCGATGCCTTTCGGGCGGTGTACACGGTTCGCTACGCCAATGCGGTGTACGTCGTGCATTGCTTTCAGAAGAAATCGACGCACGGCATTGCGACACCGCAGCATGAAATCGAGTTGATCAAGCTACGTTTGAAGGCCATCGAGGCCAGTTCAGGAGGTCAGGGATGATCGAAATTGAAGAAAGCAGCGGCAATGTGTATGCCGACCTGCAGGAGAGCGATGCCGATGAGATGTACGTGAAGGCACGCCTGGCCGGAAAGATTGCCGACATCATCCACCATCGGCATCTGACCCAGGTGCAGGCGGCCGAGATTCTCGGCATGCCGCAGCCGAAACTCTCGGGTTTGCTGCGCGGGCAGTTTCGCGGCATCAGCGAAGCCAAGATGATCGAGTGCCTGAATCGCCTGGGGCGAGATGTCGAGATTGTTGTTCGCAAGGCGCCGCGCAGCCATGCGTTGGGTCAGACACACGTTGTGTTCACCTGAGGGCGGCAGGGCCCTGATCATCACAGCCATATCATCTTCGTGCGATCCCGCAAGGATCAAGACCGCCCCGGCCGCCGTTCTGGTGTCCGGGGCGTTTTAGTTTCTGTCCCAGGGATGACTCATGTTCCCCCTCGATCCCGACCAGCTGCGCCTGCAGCCGACCCCGACCTGCTGGCCTCGATCCTCGCCGCCAAGGAGCTCCTGGCCCGGGCGCTGGCCGAGCTTTTTCAGCTGCGCCGCGATCCGCCGCCTCCTTCCGCCAGCCCTTGCGCAAACGCTTAAACACTCACCTGCATATCATTCTCCCGGTCACCCGACCCTACGCCCGGCAGTGCTGGGCTGGGGGCTTGCCTCCATCGAACTTAGGATGTGACGCCGTGTCTGAGAATTGGCATAATGTGCCAATCTGTTTTCAGGAGTGTGCCATGCCGACGCGAAACGTAGTCCTTACACCGCACCAAGCCCAATTCGTGGAGCAGTTGGTGTCTTCTGGCCGATACCAGAATGCCAGCGAGGTGCTTCGGGAAGGGTTGCGCCTGATTGAACGCCGAGAGATCGAAGAGGATCTGCGTCTGGCTGCCTTGAAGCAGGTGGTTGATGTGGGTATTGCTGATATCGAGCGTGGTGCGTTCACCACCTTTAATTCCGCTGAAGCCTTCAGCCAACATCTGGCAGGGATCGCTGCAGAAGTCATTGGTCGCTGATGGCTGGGCAGCGTTGGGTTGTTCGCCTTGCCGCAGCGGCGGACTCGGACTTCAAGCATGTTCTGCGCTGGACGGTCGAGCACTTCGGTTCGCTTCAGGCACAGCGTTATGCTGAGGTTGTATCTTCGGCTCTGACGGATTTGACTGCTGGGCCAGAGATAATCGGCGCTCGCCAAAGGGAAGAACTCGGCGCTGATCTCTTTATCTTGCATGTAACGCGTAAGGGGAGGAAGGGTCGCCACTTCATTGTGTTTCGCATGCAAGTAGCGAATGGGCAGAATTCCATTGATGTGCTGCGCATCCTCCACGACAGCATGGATCTGGAGCATGAAAGCGAGGAGTAGGCAAGTAAGCAGAAAAGTGAAGAAAAGGGGTCGGGGTCAATAAAAGCACATTTTGGCTACAATGGCGTATCTGTTTATGGAGGCACGAGCCATGCCAACGATCAGCATGTTCTACGGCATCATCATCAGTCTTTACTTTTATGACAATGAGCAGGCATAGCCTGCCGCACATTCATGCGAAATACCAAGGGCAAGATGCGTCTTTTTCGATTCTCGACGGAGCGCTGTTGAGTGGGGAGATTCCGCCATCCAAGGCGAGGCTGGTACAGGCATGGATCGAAATCCGTCGCGAAGACCTGATGGCAGATTGGGAGCTGGCGATCAACGGCCAGTCGCTGTTCCCCGTTGATCCTTTGCGGTGAGGCGTGCCATGGAATCGGTCATTCGCGTTTCTCCAAAAGACAATTTCAGTTTGGAGCTGTGGTTCGATAATGGCGCTCACCGGCTGTTCGACGCGCGGCCTTATCTGGATCGCGGTGTATTTATCCGCTTGAAGGACCCGGTGAAATTCAGGCAGGCCTTTGTCGCTTTCGATACCGTGTGCTGGCCAGGCGACATCGACATCGCTCCTGAGACGCTCTATGACCGCTCGGTTCCGCTCGACGATTGACCGTGCCCCGCCGTCTTCGTGTCCAACTGCCTGGCATCCCGATCCATCTGGTGCAGCGCGGCCATAACCGCGATGCCTGCTTCTTTTTCGATGAAGACTTTCTGGCCTATCGGGAATGGCTGGGCGAGGCATTGAGGAAAACGGGCTGCGTCCTGCATGCCTATGCGCTGATGACCAATCATGTGCATTTGCTGCTGACGCCGCCGTCGGCGCAGGCTGTCTCGCAACTGGCCATCTCGCTCGGGCGACGTTATGTGCAGTACATCAACAAGACCTACCGCCGCACCGGCACACTGTGGGACAGCCGTTACAAATCTTCGCTGGTGCATGCCGACGATTATTTGTTGCTCTGCCAGCGTTACATCGAGCTGAACCCGGTGCGTGCCGAGATGACGGACGATCCGGCATGCTATCGCTGGAGCAGCTATCGGGCGAACAGTCTGGGGCAGCCGGATGCATTGCTGACGCCGCATGACTTGTATCTCGCGCTGGACGGCGACGACGAAAGTCGTCAGGCGGTTTATCGATCCTTGTTTTGCAGCGAACTCGCCCATGAGGCGCTGGCGGATATCCGCCTGGCGCTGAGTCAGGGGCAGCCGCTGGGCAAGGGGCGCTTCCTCGATCAGATTGAGCGGATAATCGGCCGACGCTGCGAGGTGCGACCGCGCGGTCGGCCACGGAAGGTGTCCGAGCAAGACAAACAGCAGGCGCAGCAGATTTTGTTACCGGTCTGACCGCCGGT
>JBAQRB010000208.1:0-7600 GCA_049295655.1 Rhodocyclaceae bacterium | reverse complement strand
CCAAGCTAGATGAGCGACAGCTGGGGAGTCGCCAAGTTGGTTAAGGCACCGGATTTTGATTCCGGCATTCGAAGGTTCGAATCCTTCTTCCCCAGCCATCCGGATTCTTTCAAACCGGGCAGGTAGGAATACCTGCCCGTATTGCTTTTATACGGCGCTCGGTGCTTTTCGCCGGCCGGTGCCGCAGGAAGCGCCAGGAGCCGATATGGCCTACGACAGCCTGATGGTATTCACCGGCAACGCCAACCCGAAACTGGCGGCCGATGTTGTCAAACGTCTGAATATCTCGCTGGGCCGTGCCAATGTCGGCCGCTTCTCGGACGGCGAAGTCACCGTCGAAATCCAGGAGCACGTGCGCGGCAAGGATGTCTTCATCCTGCAATCGACCTGCGCGCCGTCCAACGAAAACCTGATGGAACTCTTGGTCATGGTCGATGCGTTCAAGCGCGCCTCGGCCTCCCGCATTACCGCAGCGATCCCCTATTTCGGTTATGCCCGTCAGGACCGCCGGATGCGCTCGGCGCGCGTGCCGATCGCCGCCAAGCTGGTCGCCGACCTGCTCACCGCCGCCGGAGTGAACCGCGTGCTGACCATGGACCTGCATGCCGAGCAGATCCAGGGCTTCTTCAACATCCCGGTCGACAACATCTATTCGCTGCCGATCCTGCTCGCCGACGTCTGGAAAAAGAATCTCCCCGACCTGATGGTCGTTTCGCCCGACGTCGGTGGCGTCGTGCGCGCGCGCGCACTGGCCAAGCGCCTTGAGTGCGATCTGGCGATCATCGACAAGCGCCGTCCGAAGGCCAACGTTTCCGAAGTGATGAACATCATCGGCGAAGTCGAAGGCCGCACCTGCGTGCTGATGGACGACATGGTCGATACCGCCGGCACGCTGTGCAAGGCCGCTTCGGCGCTCAAGGCGCACGGCGCCAAGAAGGTGCTCGCCTATTGCACGCACCCGGTGCTGTCGGGCGCCGCCATCGAACGCATCAACGATTCGGACATCGACGAGCTGGTCGTCACCGACACCATTCCGCTGAACGACGATGCGCGCAACTGCTCGCGCATCCGCCAGCTGTCGGTCGCCGACGTGATGGCCGAAACGATCCGCCGGATCAGCAACGAGGATTCGGTTTCGTCGCTGTTTATTGAATAAGCGCGAATAACTTTTTTCTCAACCCCCTGCCTGGTCGCGGGCAGGGTATGCATCAACCAGGAGTAGTCCATGAAATTTGAATTGAACGCACAAAAACGCACTGTCCAGGGGTCCGGAGCGAGCCGCCGCCTGCGTCATGCGAACAAGGTCCCGGCCATTGTTTACGGCGGCACGGCTGGCCCGCTGTCGATCCAGCTCGAGCACAACCAGATTCTGCTGAGCCTGAAGAAGGAAGGTTTCCATTCTTCCGTTCTGACGCTGAACATCGACGGTGCAGTGGAAACCGTGCTGCTGCGCGATGCGCAAGTGCACCCCTACAAGGCACTGGTCCTGCACTGCGACTTCCTGCGTGTCGATACCACGCACGAAATTCACCAGAAGGTGCCGCTGCACTTCATCAACGGCGATCAGGCGCCGGGCGTCAAGCTGACCGGCGGCAACATTTCGCACGTCATGGGCGAGATCGAAGTTTCCTGCCTGCCGCAGGACCTGCCGGCCTTCATCGAAGTCGACCTGAAGGATCTGGCCGCCGGTCACTCGATCCACGTCTCGCAGCTGGCGTTCCCGGCTGGCGTCAAGCCGGTGGTGCATGGCGACGATGGCGTCGTCGCGCTGATCCAGGCCAAGAAGGGCACTGCTGCCGCCGCCGAAGGCGAAACCGCCGCTTAAGTCTTGTTGTCCGATGACAGGCCGCCGTCCGGCATGCGATGCCAGCGGCGGCTTGTTGCTTTCTGAAGCCCGTGCGAATGATCGTTCCCCGTTTGATCGTCGGCCTCGGTAACCCGGGCGGCGAATACGAAGCGACCCGGCATAACGCCGGATTCTGGTTTGTCGACCGCCTGGCGCGCGAACTGAAGATCCCGCTTGCGGCGCAGGGCAAGTTTTTCGGCCGGGTCGGCCGCCTCGGCGAATTGTGGCTGCTGCAGCCGACCACCTTCATGAACCGTTCCGGACAGGCCGTCACGGCGCTGGCACGCTTCTATAAGATCACCCCCGGCGAGATCCTCGTCGTCCACGACGAGCTCGACCTGCCGCCCGGCGGCATCCGCCTCAAGCAGGGTGGCGGCAACGGCGGCCACAACGGCCTGAAGGACATCCAGGCGCAGCTGTCGACGCCCGATTTCTGGCGCCTGCGGCTCGGTATCGGCCATCCGGGCGAGCGCAACGAGGTCGTCGACTATGTGCTCAAGGCCCCGCGCCGCGAGGAGCTGGAACTGATCGACCGGGCGCTCGACCGCTGCCTGCTGGCCTGGCCGAAGCTCGGCGCCGGCGACTACGCGAGCGCGCAGCAGCTATTGCATGTAAAAAGCTGCACGTAAAAACCGTTTAACGAATATAAATCACAGGATTGCGATCATGAGTCTCAAGTGCGGAATCGTCGGATTGCCCAACGTCGGCAAATCCACCCTCTTCAACGCGCTGACCAAGGCGGGGATTGCTGCGGAGAACTACCCGTTCTGCACGATCGAGCCGAATGTCGGCATCGTCGAAGTGCCCGATCCGCGCCTCGACCAGCTCTGCGAGATCGTCAAGCCGCAACGCACACAGCCGGCCATCGTCGAGTTCGTCGATATCGCCGGCCTGGTCGCCGGCGCCTCGAAGGGCGAAGGACTCGGCAACCAGTTTCTCGCCAACATCCGCGAGACCGACGCGATCGTGAACGTCGTGCGCTGTTTCGATGACGAGAACGTCGTTCACGTCTCGGGCCGCGTCGATCCGCTGGCCGACATCGAAACCATCGTCACCGAACTCGCGCTGGCCGACCTCTCGGTCGTCGAGCGCACGCTCAACCGCGAGGGCAAGAAAGCCAAGTCCGGCGACAAGGACGCGCAAAAGCTCGTCGCCATCCTCGAACGCCTGCTGCCGCACCTCAATCAGGGCCTGACCGCGCGCACGCTGGCGCTCCCCGACGATGAGAAGCTGATCCTCAAGCCGCTCTGCCTGCTCACCATCAAGCCGGCGATGTACGTCGGCAACGTTCTCGAAACCGGCTTCGAGAACAATCCGCACCTCGACCGCCTGCGCGAGTTTGCGGCCAAGGAAGGCGCGCCGGTCGTCGCACTCTGCGCGCAGATCGAAGCCGAACTGGCCGATCTCGACGACGAGGACAAGCAGGCCTTCCTCGCCGACCTCGGACTCGAAGAGCCGGGCCTCAACCGCCTGATTCGCACCGGCTACGAACTGCTCGGCCTGCAGACGTACTTCACCGCCGGCGTCAAGGAAGTACGCGCCTGGACGATTCACCAGGGCGACACCGCGCCGCAGGCCGCTGGCGTCATCCATACCGATTTTGAAAAAGGCTTCATCCGCGCGCAGACCATCGCATTCGCCGACTTCATCGCCTGCAAGGGCGAGCAGGGCGCCAAGGAAGCCGGCAAGATGCGTTCGGAAGGCAAGGAATACGTGGTCAAGGACGGCGACGTACTCAACTTTCTGTTCAACGTCTAGCGTCCTCCGGACACGGATAGGTCGCGAGCAGACCGGGCGTGCTCCCTGTCCGCATCGAGGCGCTCGAGCCCGCGTACGAGCCGGCTGCGGCGGCATGGGCCGAGCGCCTGCGCTTGCCGCTCGGCGGCGAGGCCGGGTTTGCCCTGCAACTGGGGGCTGCCGGCCTGCAACTGGTCGAGCTGGGCGACCAGGCGCCGGGGCCGGTCCGCGTGGACTTCGTCGCGGGGGCGGTCGCGCATCGGCGGCTCTTTGGCGGTGGCAGCGGGCAGCTGATCGCCAAGGCGGTCGGCGTGCAGCCCGGCGTGCGCCCGGTGGTCCTCGATGCCACGGCAGGCCTCGGGCGCGACGCCTTCGTGCTGGCCGAGCTGGCTTGTCCGGTCACGCTGATCGAGCGCCAGCCGCTGGTCGCCGCGCTGCTCGAGGACGGTTTGCAGCGCGCGCTGGCCGACCCCGTAGTCGGGCCGATCGTGGCGCGCATGCGCTTGCTGCAGGGCAATGCGATCGAGCTGATGCGGGCTTGGCCCGACGAGCCGCCGCAGGTGATCTACCTGGACCCGATGTTCCCGCATGGCGACAAGAGCGCGCTGGTGAAGAAGGAAATGCGCCTCTTTCGCCCGCTGGTCGGCGACGACGACGACGCGCCGGCGCTGCTCGATGCCGCGCTGGCGCTGGCGACGCACCGCGTGGTGGTCAAGCGGCCGCGCAAGGCGCCACCTATTCCGGGCGTGGCGCCGGGCTATGTGCTGGAGGGCAAGTCCGGCCGTTTCGACATCTACCCGAAAAAAACCCTGAAGGCCAAGGGTAAATGAGCGGCCCTGCCGCGCCCGTCTACCGGGGCCGTTTTGCGCCATCGCCGACCGGCCCGCTGCATTTCGGCTCGCTGCTTGCCGCCGTCGGCAGCTACCTCGATGCGCGCGCCCATGGCGGCGAGTGGCTGCTGCGCATCGAGGATGTCGACGAACCGCGCACCGTGCCGGGCGCCGCCGACGGCATCCTGCGCACGCTCGAAGGCTTCGGCTTCGAATGGGACGGCGAGGTGCTGGTGCAGAGCCGGCGCCTCGACCTCTATCACGCCGCGCTGGTTCGCCTGCAACTCGACGGCGCCGCCTATCCGTGCGCCTGCTCGCGGCGCGAGATCGCCGCGCTGGCGAGACGCCCTTCGCTTGACGGCGGCCTGCTCTATCCGGGGACCTGCCGGGCCGGATTGCCGGCCGGGCATGCGGCGCGTGCCTGGCGCCTGCGTGTGCCGGATCGCGAATTCTCCTTCGTTGACCGCGTGCAGGGCCGGGTGCGGCAGAATCTCGAACGCGAAGTCGGCGATTTCGTCCTCCTGCGCGCCGATGGCCAGTACGCCTATCAGCTCGCGGTCGTCGTCGATGACGCGCTGCAGGGGGTCAATGCCGTGGTGCGCGGCGCCGATCTGCTCGATTCGACGTCGCGCCAGATCTGGCTGCAGCAGTGCCTCGGGGTGCCGACGCCAAGCCATGCGCATCTGCCGGTGGCGACCAATGCCGCCGGCGAAAAACTGTCCAAGCAGACGCAGGCGGCGGCGGTCGATCCGGCCTCCGGCAGTGCGCTGCTCGCCGACGTACTGGCTTTTCTCGGCCACGTCGTGCCGCCTGGGTTGCGTCGCGCGCCGCTTGCCGAATTCTGGTACTGGGCGGTCGATGCCTGGTCGATCGGCAAGGTGCCACCGGTGCGTGGCGTTTTCGCCGCTCAGTGCCTGCCGCTGTAGCCCGAGATGCCGATCGCGATGCGCACCAGGTTGTAGCTGATCCAGCGCAGCAGGCGGGTGTGCCATGGCCGTTGTTTCCAGTGCAGTTGCGGCAGTTCGCTGGCGCCCATTTGCATCGCCTGGCCGAGGCTGCGGCGCAATTGCCCGGCAAATTTGGGGTCGAGAACGACGAGGTTGGCTTCCTTGGCGAGCAGCAGGCTGAAGGGGTCGATGTTCGACGAGCCGACCGTTGCCCATTGTCCGTCGATCACCGCCACCTTGGCGTGCAGGAAGCTGTGGTGGTATTCGAAAATGCGGATGCCGGCGTCGAGCAGCTTGCCGTACAGCGCCTGCGTCGCGTAGTGCAGCAGGCGGTACTCGATGCGCCCCTGGAGCAGGATGGTGACCTGCACGCCACGTTGTGCCGCGTCGCCCAGCGCGCGCCGGAAGCGCCGGCCGGGCAGGAAGTAGGCGTTGGCGATCAGGATGCTGTCGCGCGCATCGGCGATCGCCGCGAGATAGGCTTCTTCGATGTCGCGGCGATGCCGGATGTTGTCGCGCACGAGAAAGGCCGCCGCCTGATCGCCGCGTGGCAATCCGCTCGGCAGCACGCTGGGCGCGACCCGGTAGCGCCGCTTGAAGTTGGCCCAGACGACGATTTCCCAGAGCCGGTGCATGGCGCCGAGGATCGGCTTGAGCACCGGTCCCTCGACCCGCACCGCGTAGTCGTAGCGCGGCGGCGTCTGGTGCGGGGCATTGAGGTCGTCGATGACATTGATGCCGCCGACGAAAGCGATTTCCCCGTCGATGACGACCAGCTTGCGGTGCAGGCGGCGCAGGCGATGCCGGCGCAGCCGGAAGCGTGCGACATCCGGGCGGTAGATCAGCGCCATGACGCCAGCGTCGGCGAGGGCGGGCATCAGCGCGTCCCTGAAGGCCGGCGCACCGAAGCCATCGACCAGGATGCGCACGGTGATGCCGCGTCGTGCGGCGTCCATCAATGCGCCGGCCACCGCATGGCCGGTGCTGTCGTCCTCGAAAATGTAGCTTTCGAGGTGAACTTCGCGCTGCGCGCCGCCGATCGCCAGCAGCAGCGCCGGGAAATACTCGGCGCCGCTGTTGAGCAGCGTCAGCCGGTTGCCGGGCAGAAACTCAGTGGCCATCGGCAGCTGCGCTGCGCAGCAGGCGGGCCGAGACCGCGGCGTGGTCGGAAATCTTCTTCCATGCCGTGCCGCAGTGCACTTCGGCGCACTCGACCTGGAAGCCGCGTACGTAGATGCGGTCGAGGCGGAAAATCGGCAGCCGGACCGGAAAGCTCCTGACCGGACGCCCGCCGCTGCCGGCGCTGCCGCCGAATACTTCAGTCATGCCGAGACGCTGCGCCAGCAGATCGTTCGCGCAGTTGCGCCAGTCGTTGAAATCGCCGGCAATGATCAGCGGTGCGCCGGGTTTGGCGATGTCTTCGAGATAGTCGGCGAGCGCTGCCATCTGCCGGCGTCGCGAATGACCGAACAGCGACAGGTGCACGCAGACGCAATGCACGGTCTCTTGCCAGCCGGGCATCTGCACGGTGCAGTGCAGCAGGCCGCGCCGCTCGAAGCGCAGCTGCGTGACGTCCTGGTTGTGCGAGTGGGCGATCGGATAACGCGACAGGATGGCGTTGCCATGATGGCCGTGGTCGTAGATGACGTTGCGGCCGTAGGCGGTGGCCTGCCAGACATCCTCGGCAAGAAAGTCGTGCTGCGCTCCGTCGGGCCAGTCGTCGTGTTTCTCGGCGTGTTCGAGGTGCAGTCCCTGCACCTCCTGCAAGAAAACGATGTCCGGCCCCAGCGTGCGCAGCCGCTCGCGCAGCTCGTGCACCATCATGTGCCGGTTGAATTGCGAGAAGCCCTTGTGGATGTTGTAGGTGGCGATGTGCAGCGTTGGTGTACTCATGCCGCTCAGGATACAGCGAGCATCCTTTCGAGCGCCAGCCTGGCGAGCACGGCCTCGTGCTCGGGTACCCGGATCGGGTTCACGACGTTGCCGTCGGCCAAGTTTTCCAGCGTCCACGCCAGGTGCTGCGGGTCGATGCGCTGCATCGTCGAGCACATGCAGACGGTCGGCGCCATGAACTGGACGATCTTGCCATCGTGTTTGACTTCCTCGGCGAGACGGTTGACCAGGTTGAGTTCGGTGCCGACCAGCCAGTGGGTGTTCGGCGCACCTTCCTTGATCGTGCGGACGATGTGTTCGGTCGAACCGACGTAGTCCGACTGCCGGCACACCTCGTAGCTGCATTC
>JBAQRB010000207.1:0-4294 GCA_049295655.1 Rhodocyclaceae bacterium | reverse complement strand
GTGCAGGACGCGAAGGGCTTCGCCGCCGCGCTCGAATCGGCGCAGCGCGAGGCGAAAACATCGTTCGGCGATCCGCGCGTGCTCATCGAGCGCTACCTCGATCGGCCGCGCCACATCGAGATCCAGGTGCTGGGCGACGGCAAGGGTGGCGGCGTGCATCTCGGAGAGCGCGACTGCTCGCTGCAGCGCCGCCACCAGAAGGTGCTCGAGGAAGCGCCGGCGCCGGGAATGACGCCCGCGCGCCGCGCGGCGATGGGCAAGGCGGCGGTCGACGCGGCGAAAGCCGTCGGCTACGTCGGCGCCGGCACCGTCGAGTTCATCGCCAGCGACACCTTCGCGCAGGACGGCACTTTCTACTTCATGGAGATGAACACCCGCCTGCAGGTCGAGCATCCGGTGACCGAGATGATCACCGGGCAGGACCTCGTCGAATGGCAGCTGCGCGTCGCCAGCGGCGAGCCGCTGCCGCTGCGCCAGGAGCAGCTGGCGATCCACGGCCACGCGATCGAGGCGCGCATCTACGCCGAAGACGCGAACAAGGGCTTCCTGCCGTCCACCGGGCGCCTCGTGCACCTCGCGCCGCCGATCGAGAGCCTCAACGTTCGCGTCGACACCGGCATCGAGCAGGGCGACGAGATCACGCTCTACTACGACCCGATGATCGCCAAGCTGATCGTCTGGGACGTCGATCGCAACGCCGCGCTGGCGCGCATGCGCCAGGCGCTCGCCGACTACCGCATCGTCGGGGTCAGCGCCAACGTCGACTTCCTGTCGCGCCTCGTGGCCTGCCCGGCCTTTGCCAACGCCGACCTCGACACCGGGCTGATCGAGAAGAGCCGCGACTTCCTCTTTCCGGGCGAAGTCGAGCCGCCGCGCAACGCCTTCTTCGTCGCCACCGTCGCCGAACTGCTGCGCGAGCAGGCCGGCGCGCTGGCCAAAGCTCGTCAGTCGGGCGACCCGTGCTCGCCGTGGAGCTCGCACGACGGCTGGCGGCTGAACATCGAGCCGCGGCGCACGATCACCTGGCGCTCCGGCGAAGCGCTGTTCGAAGTCGCCGTCGCCAACCAGCACGACGGCTGGCAGCTGACGCTGGCCGGCGAATCGGTGCTGGCGCGCGGCCGGATGCTCGACAGCGGGCAATTCGCCGGGCAGTTTGCCGTCGAGCTCGACGACCGCCGGCTGGTCAGCAGCGTCATTGCCGTCACCGAGAAGCAGGAACAGAAGCGCCACGTCTTCCTGAACGGGACGACCTGGATCATCGAGCGCGACGACCCGCTGCATCTCGTCGAAGCCGGCGGCGCGCACGGCGGCCTGACGGCGCCGATGCCGGGCAAGGTCGTCGCCCTGCTCGCGGCGCCCGGGCAAGTCGTCGAGAAAGGCGCGCCGCTCCTGATCCTCGAAGCGATGAAGATGGAACACACGATCACCGCGCCGAAGAACGGCACGGTCAGGGCCTTCCGCTACGCCGCCGGCGAGCAGGTCGCCGACGGCGCCGAACTCGTCGAGTTCGAAGCATTCGAGGCCGGGAAGTAGACGCGATAGCGCACGGAGAAGCGAAATGGCCCTGCCCAAGCAAGTGAAGATCGTCGAAGTCGGCCCGCGCGACGGGCTGCAGAACGAGAAACAGATCGTTCCGGCGGCGGTCAAGATCGAACTGATCGAACGTCTCGCCGAGGCGAACCTGTCGGCGATCGAAGTCACCTCCTTCGTTCCGGCCAAATGGGTGCCGCAGATGGGCGACAACGACGAAGTGCTGCGCGCCGTGCGGGCCAGCCCGCAACGCCGGCCGGGCGTCGCCTATCCGGTGCTGGTGCCCAACCTGCGCGGCTTCGACGCGGCGGTCGAGGCCGGCGCGAGCGAAGTCGCGATCTTCGGCGCCGCCTCGGAAGCGTTCTCGCAGAAGAACATCAACTGCAGCATCGCCGAGAGCCTGAAGCGCTTCTCTGCCGTCGTCGACGCGGCGAGCGCGCTCGAAATCAAGGTGCGCGGCTACGTCTCGTGCGTCGTCGCCTGCCCTTACGACGGCGCGGTCGATCCGGCGAAAACAGCGTGGGTGGCGAGGACGCTTTACGAAATGGGCTGCTACGAGGTATCGCTCGGTGACACGATCGGCGCCGGAACGCCGGCGTCGGTGCAGCGCATGCTCGAAGCCTGTGCCAGGGAAGTGCCGATCGGCCGGCTGGCCGGTCACTACCACGACACCTACGGCATGGCGATCGCCAACATCTACGCCTCGCTCGAACTCGGCATGGCGGTTTTCGACAGCTCGATCGCCGGCCTCGGCGGCTGCCCGTACGCCGCCGGCGCCTCGGGCAACGTGGCGACCGAGGATGTCGTCTTCCTGCTGCAGGGGCTGGGAATCGAAACCGGAATCGACCTCGACCGGCTGCTCGTCGCCGGGCAATTCATCACGCGGCAACTCGGCCGCGAAACGGCGTCCAAAGCTGCCCGTGCGCTGCTCGCCAAAAAAGTTGCAAGCGCCGGCGAAGGCTGATGGGACAGGAACAGATGAGCGTGCCCTCCCCATGTATCGACATCTGCCGGATCGACGCGGGCAGCGGCCTGTGTGCGGGCTGTTTTCGCACGCTGGCGGAAATTTCGGCGTGGAGCGCTGCGAGCGCCGATGAGCAGCGGGCGATCCTGGCCGCCAGCGAACGTCGGCGCGCCGGCCACGAACTACCCGGCGGGTCGCGATGAGCGTGCCTGAAATCTCGTCGGTCGGCGACTATCTTTGTGTCGGCATCTGCATGGCCGACCCCGACTCGGGTTACTGCCTCGGCTGTGGGCGGCCGCCGCTGCCCGTTTCGTCCGGCGACCAGCGGATCGTCGCCGAAGTACAGGATTTCACTCCGGCGCAAACCTCGTCGTCCGACCCTGACTCGCCCGAGGCCGCCTGATGCTTCCCGCGAGCCTGCTGGTTCTCGAGCGCGGCTGGCTGTCGTCGAACAGCGTCGTCTGCTTCGACGGCGAGCAGGCGGCGCTGATCGACAGCGGCTACGTCACGCATGCCACGCAGACCGTCGCTCTGGTCGCGCACGCACTGGACGGCCGTCGCCTGACGCGCCTGCTCAACACCCACTCGCATTCCGATCATATTGGCGGCAATGCGGCGCTGGTCGCGGTGTTCGCTTGCCAGGTGATTATCCCGTCTGGGATCGAGGCGGCCGTTGCGCAGTGGGATGAAGAGGCCCTGCTGCTCGCGCCCGCCGGTCAGTCGGCGGCGCGCTTCCGGCACGATGCGACGATCAGCGACGGCGAACCGGTCGAACTGGGCGGGCTCAACTGGCAGGCGATTGCCGTTCCCGGCCACGACATGGATGCCCTCGCCTTCTACAACGCCGAGCGGCGCATCCTGATCTCCGGCGACGCGCTGTGGCGCGACGGCTTTGGCGTCATCTTTTCCGAATTGCTCGGCGATCCGGCCGCTGCGGGCGGCTTTGCCGCAACGCGCGCAACGCTCGACCGGCTGGCGCGCCTGCCGATCGATGTCGTGATCCCCGGCCACGGCGCGCCGTTCAACGAGGTTGACGACGCACTCGAACGCGCCTATCAGCGGCTGGCCGCCTTCGAGCAAAGCGGCGAGCGGCTGGCGCGCCATGCGCTGAAGGTGATGTTCGCCTTCGCGATGCTCGAGCGCCGACAGCTGGCGCGCAGCAAACTGCCGGCCTTTCTCGGCCGCCTGCCGTTCTACCGGCAGGTCGCTGCGCGCTACCTCGGCTACGACAGCGAAGCGCTCGCGCAGTGGCTGGCGAGCGAGCTGATCCGTTCCGGAACGCTGCGCGACGAAGACGGCATGCTGGTCGCCGTCTAGCCTTGGCCGCGCAGTTACGCCCGGATACACACCCTTACATTCCTCCTGACATCCGTTGAGCGGCACGCCGCGTTATTCGGCACAAGGCGCTGCAATATCGCGGCACCGAAAGACGCAACCCAACCCTGCTCAAGGAGATTCAAAATGCTTAAGATCGTCATCGCTCTCGCTGTTGCCGCTGGTTTTGCTTCCGCTTCCTTCGCCCAGGGCGCGACCCCGGCAACACCGGCCACTCCGGTCGTACCCGCCGCCAAGGTCAGCGCGCCAGTCGCCGCCAGTGCCGAGAAAAAGATCGAGGCCCCGAAGGCCGCGGAACCGGCGGCTGCCGAAGCGGCGAAGGCGGATGGCGGCAAGCCCGCAGCCAAGCCGGCGACGGCCAAAAAGGCCGCGCACAAGGCCGAGAAAGCGGAAGCAAAGGCTGAAGCCAAGGCCGCGCTGCCGGCCGCTGTCGCCAAGTAGGACGCAGTTGCCCGAACACCGTGC
>JBAQRB010000206.1:0-5223 GCA_049295655.1 Rhodocyclaceae bacterium | reverse complement strand
CAAGGCGGGGTAATCAGCCCAATCCTGAGCAATCTCTTTCTGCACTACACGTTCGATCACTGGATGAGGCGGCAGCATCCCGAAATCCAGTTCGAGCGATATGCCGACGATGTGATCTGCCATTGTGACAGTGAAGCGCAGGCAATGGAGTTACGTCGATTGCTTGAGCAGCGGTTTGCGGCGTGCAAATTGGAACTGCATGAGCAGAAAACGAAGATAGCTTTGACCGGCTACTCGGTCGCTGCGCGTCCTTCTCGCTGGCCATGAAGAACGGTAAATGACTACAATCGCAGTCATTATGTCTATAATGTCTGTGATTGCGGACATTGTCCTTGGTCCGGCACGTTCGGCATGGCGTAGTGTCCGTAATAGTCGGCATTATTTGCTTACGAACCAGGATTACAGGCATGAAGCGCGATGAGACCCCATTGATGACCCCGGCCCAAGTCGCCGAAGCCAAGTCCATAGGTGAGAAACTCGCCCGGCTGCGGGTGGCTCGCCGGATTCGCCAGGCGGATGCTGCGGCACGTGCCGGCTTGTCGCGGTCGACGGCCGTCCTTATTGAGAAAGGCGACCCGGGACGTACCCTGGCCCAGGTTCTGCGTTACCTTGGGGCCGTCGCCCCGAGTCTCACCCTCCTTGCCCTGCTGCAGGAAGAAGACCCCGCGCTACGCGCCCTCGCTGCCCGTGAAACCACCCAGCGGGCCCGTCCGCTGAGTCCGGCTGAACTCAAAGACCTCGACTTCTGATGGCTAGCGCCCGCGACCTCATTGTTTTCGCCTACTTGGCCGGCCAGGAAAACCGCTTTGTGCCGGCCGGCCGGCTGACGCTGACCGAAGCGCCTTCCCCCAACCCGGTCGCGCGCGAGCTCGCCTCGGCGTTCGCCTATGGCACCCGCTATCTTGAGCGGCCCGATAGCTTCGAATTGGACCCCGTGAGCCTGAGCTTGACGGAGCGCTCCGCTGTGCGCGGCCAGCTGCTTTATCCGGTCAACGCCCTGCCGGAGTTTGGTGGCCTGCGCGACGCCGCGCCTGACGCCTGGGGCCGGCGCGTCATTGAAGCCCGCCGCAAAGTGCCGGCCAACACCCTCGCGGAAGCCGACTATCTCCTGGAAGCCGGGGGTGACCGTGTCGGTGCGCTGGATGTGCGCGAATCCCTGGGCCAGCCCGCCCGTCCGTCCGCCAGTGACCTGCGCTCACTGAGTTATCTCCTGCAGGTCGCTGAAGCCGTTGAGGCCGGGGTGCCTGTTCCGGCCCAACTGATGGACTTTCTGGGGGCCGGCCCTTCTGCGGGAGGCGCCCGGCCAAAGGCCACGGTCCGCGACGACGAAGGCGGCCTGTGGCTCGCCAAGTTCCCGGCCCGCAATGACGCCTTTGACGTAGCCCGCGCTGAGACCTGCACCCTGGAGCTGGCCCGCCGTTGCGGCCTGACGGTACCGGAAGTCCGCCACTGTGATGTTGGCAACCGCTCCGTCATGCTCATCCGTCGCTTCGACCGTTTCTGGGCCAATCCGGGTGAGTATCCGCCCGCCGGCCCGCTGCACGATACCCGGCCCGGTGACCAACGTACCGAATCGCGCACCCCTTTTGTCAGCGCTCTGACCCTGGTCGGCTGTGCCGAATTCGAGTCCCCCGATAAAAGCTATGGCGACTTGGCGCACGCCATCCGCAGTCACGTGCACCCCGAGCACATCGCCCGCGATAACGAGGAACTCTTCGCCCGTATGGTCTTCAACATCTTTGTCAGCAACGATGACGACCACCTGCGCAACCACGGTTTCATCCGTGACCCGCGCGCCGGAGGATGGCAGTTGAGTCCCCTGTACGACGTCGTTCCCCGCCCGGGGGTAGCCTACGAGCGGCACCTCCACCTGCACATCGGAGCCGAAGGCAAGGCGGCCACCCTCGATAACGCGCTCACCCGCTTCACTGCCTTCCTTTCTGACCGGACTGCTGCTATCGCCGTCATCCGTCGCGTCTGGGGCGAAGTCCGTCAATGGAAAACCGTCTTTGAGTCTTTCGGGGCCACCGGTCTGCTTATCGACCAGGTGGTGTCAGCCTTCCGCCCGCTGGAGGAAATTGCCAGCCCCGGTCTGATTAAGGAACTGCGGCTCCGCCGCTAATCCTCGCTCGTTCAGGGATTGGAGAATTACACCTTCTTGATAAAGAGGTCTTCGAGCCAGAAAATTGTAGTCGGCATATTCTGGGCGCGAGTAATCTTGGTTTATCCAAGGCGGACGCTCTCTCGAAACGGCTTCATGAGCTTGTTCCTGACATTGCGACGAAGGCACATCGAACCCGGGCAGTCTGTCATTCACGCTTGGGTGGAACCATTCTGTGCCGCCATCGGCTTGATCGAATCCAGCCACCCCGCTATAGTCCGCCCGCGGTCTGGGTACCGCTTTGATTTTTAACGTAGCGGCGCCGGGTTTCAGGCTTCGGCGCTGCGCTTAAGCTGCGGCAGACTCCGTGCCGTGGCGGGTTCTCAAGGGAGTTGTCATGATCCAGTCCTCGCGCCGCCTGGCGCTCAAGGGCGCGCTTCTCTGCGCGCTTGCCGCCACTTGTTTCAACAGCGCTTTTGCTGCCGACCCCGTCACCATCCTGCGCGTCTCGGCGATTCCCGACGAGGCGCCGACCGAGCTGCAGCGCAAGTTCGCGCCGCTCGGCAAGTATCTCGAGAGGGAAATCGGCATCAAGGTCTCCTTCGTTCCGGTCTCCGACTACGCCGCGGTCGTCGAATCGCTGGCGACCAAAAAACTCGATCTGGCCTGGCTCGGCGGTTTCACCTTCGTGCAGGCCAGGATACGCACCAACGGCAGCGCGATCCCGCTCGTGCAGCGCGAGGAGGATGCCCGCTTCACCTCGAAATTCATCACCGCCGACGAGAAAATCAAGACGCTGGCCGACACCAGGGGCAAGACCTTCGCCTTCGGCGCGCCGTCGTCGACTTCGGGCCACCTGATGCCGCGCTACTTCCTGATGCAGGACGGCATCAACGCCGACCAGGACTTCAGGAACGTCGCCTTCTCCGGCGCGCACGACGCGACGGTGGCCTTCGTCGCGGCCGGCAAGGCCGACGCCGGCGTGCTCAACGCGTCGGTGTGGGAGAAGCTGGTCGAGCAGAAGAAGGTCGATCCGAAGGTGCATGTGATCGCCACGACGCCGCCGTACTTCGACTACAACTGGAGCGTGCGCGGCGACCTCGATCCGGCGCTGATCAAGAAGATTGCCGACGCCTTCCTGAAGCTCGATGCAAAGAACCCCGAGCACGCCGAAATCCTCGCGCTGCAACGCGCCGCCAGGTTCATCCCGACCAGGAAGGAGAACTACGAGGGAATCGAGCAGGCGGCCAAGGCGGCGGGTTTGTTGAAGTAAACCCCGTGTTTCATCTCCACAACATTTCGCTGACCCACGCCAACGGCTTCGTTGCGCTGCGCGAGATCACGCTGGCGGCGCGGGCCGGCGAGCGGATCGCCATCGTCGGCCCGTCGGGCGCCGGCAAGACGACCTTGCTGCGCCTGCTTGGCGCCGCGCAGCGGCCGAGCGGCGGGCGCGTCGAGCTGCTTACTGCCGATCCATGGGACTTGCCGGCCGGCGAGCTGCGCCGCCTGCGTTCGCGCATCGGCGTCGCGCACCAGGCGCCGCCGCTGCCGCAGCGCCAGCGCGTGGTCACTGCGGTGCTCGCCGGACGCCTTGGGCAATGGCCGTGGTGGAAGGCGGTCGCCTCGCTGGCTTACCCGCTCGACAGTGCCGGGGCGCGTGCGGCGCTGGCGCGGCTCAATCTTGGCGAGCGCCTTTTCGATCACTGCGACCGCCTCTCGGGCGGCCAGCTGCAACGCGTCGGCATTGCACGCGTGCTCTACCAGCAGCCGCAACTGATGCTCGCCGACGAACCGGTCTCGGCGCTCGACCCGGCGCTGGCGCTGCAGACGGTGCAGGTGCTCGCCGCCGACGCGCAGGCGCGCGGCGCGACGCTGGTCGCCAGCCTGCACGCCGTCGATCTGGCGCTCTCGTGTTTTCCGCGTATCGTCGGCATCCGCGACGGGCGCATCGCTTTCGACCGTCCGGCAGACGACGTCAATGAGACGCTGCTGCGCGAGCTGTACGCCACCGAAGGCGGGAATCTGCCGTTGCTCGCCGGCGAGCCGCGCTTCGCTGCGCACAGCGTAGCCGCCGATGCGGCGCGGCGCAGCGCCTGCTGTTGATGCGCCCTTTGCACCATCTGCGCGACCCGGCGGCGCCCGGGCGGGCCATCGGCCTGCTGCTGGCGCTGATCGTTCTCTGGCCGCTCGGGGTGATCGGCGAGTTTCATCCCTGGGTTTTGTTCGAAGCGCAGAACGTCAAGGTGATGCGCGGCTTCCTCGTCGCCTTCCTGCCGCCCGAAACCTCGGCTGAGTTTCTCGCCTATCTTGGCCACGCGACGCTCGAAACGCTGGCCATCGCCACCGCCGGCATCGCCCTGGCTTTCCTGCTCGCCGTGCCGCTGGCAATGGCGACGACGCAGACGCTGTCTGTGTCGCGCCTCGGCCCGGGGCCGGGGCGGCGGCGCGGCGAGTGGTTGCGCACCGGCTTGCGCATGCTGCTGGTCGTCCTGCGCGGCATTCCCGAACTCGTCTGGGCGCTGCTTTTCGTGCGCGTCTTCGGACTCGGCCCGGTGGCCGGCGTGCTGGCGCTGGGCCTCACTTACGGCGGTATGCTCGCCAAGGTCTATGCCGAGATTCTCGAAGCGAGCGACCCCAAGCCGGCGCGCGCGCTGCTCGAAGCCGGTGCCAGTCGGCTGCAGGCATTGTGCTACGGCCTGCTGCCGAGCGCCGCGCAGGAACTCACGTCGTACACGGTCTATCGCTGGGAGTGCGCGCTACGTGCCTCGGTGGTGATGGGTTTCGTCGGCGCAGGCGGGCTCGGTCAGCTGATGGACCTGTCGATGAAAATGCTCAACGGCGGCGAGGCGGCGAGCATCCTGCTGACTTTCCTCGTCCTGGTCCTTGCCGCCGATGCGCTGTCGGCTTTTCTGCGCCGGCAGCTCGGTGCGGCCGGCACGCAGCGGCGTGTCGCCGCGCTCGGGCCGCTGGCGCTGGGACTGCTCGCCGCGCTGGGCAGCGCGGTGCTGGCGAGCTTCGCGTGGCTCGATCTCGGTCTGGGCGCCTTGCTGACGGCGGACGCGGCGCGTTCGATGGGCGACTTCTTCCGGTCGTTTTTCCCGCTCGATCTGTCGTCCGACTGG
>JBAQRB010000205.1:0-1621 GCA_049295655.1 Rhodocyclaceae bacterium | reverse complement strand
GCCAACCCGATCGCCAGTCAGCTGAGCGTGATGCGTTCGACACTGATCGGCGGACTGCTCGCCAATGTCGTGACCAACCTTAAGCGCAAGCAGAGCCGCGTCCGTGTTTTCGAGACGGGCCGCTGCTTCTTCCGCGATGCACAGGGCGGACCGGTCGACGGCTTCCGTCAGCCGTGGAAGCTTGCCGGGCTGGCTTATGGCGGCGCATCACCCGAACAATGGGGAGTCCCGGCACGTAACGTCGATTTTTTCGATATCAAGGGAGATCTTGAGAGCTTGCTCGCGCCGGCTGTCGTCCGTTTCGAAAAGGCGGTACACCCGGCGCTGCATCCGGGGCGCACCGCGCGCGTGCTGGTTGATGGTCAGGCGATCGGCATTGTCGGCGAGCTGCATCCGCAGTGGCTGCAAAAATACGATCTGCCGCTTGCGCCTGTGGTTTTCGAGCTTGATCTCGATGCGGTGAAACTGGCAAAACTGCCGCAATTCGCCGAGGTGTCGCGTCAGCCACCGGCAATTCGCGATCTGGCCATTGTCGTCGAGCAGGAACTTCAGTTGCAGCAGCTGATTGATGGTTTGAAAGCCAACCGTCCGACCATCGTTCAGGACATCCGGTTGTTCGATGTGTACACCGGAAAAGGAGTCGGTTTTGGGAAGAAAAGTCTTGCGTTCCGGATAGTTATGCAAGATACTCAAAGGACTTTGCAAGACGCGGAAGTGGATGCCGTAATGCAGCAATTGGTCGCTTATTTGCAGCAGGCATTTGCCGCGCAGCTACGCGTCTGACAGGGAAGAATAATGACGCTTACCAAAGCAGAACTCGCAGATTTGCTGTTCGAGAAAGTTGGCCTCAACAAGCGTGAGGCCAAAGATATGGTCGAAGCCTTCTTTGAAGAGATCCGTAACGCGCTGGAGCGCGGCGACGGGGTGAAACTTTCCGGTTTCGGCAATTTCCAGTTGCGCGACAAGCCGCAGCGTCCCGGGCGGAACCCGAAGACCGGCGAAGAGATTCCGATTACGGCGCGTCGTGTTGTTACTTTCCATGCCAGCCAGAAGCTGAAGGCCGAGGTGGAGTTGTCCTACGATGGAACTCAGTCATAAAGACAGCGGCAAGGAGCCTTTGCCGCCCATTCCCGCCAAGCGTTACTTCACCATTGGTGAGGTTAGCGAGCTATGTGGTGTCAAACCGCACGTTTTACGTTATTGGGAGCAGGAGTTCACCCAGCTCAAACCGGTAAAGCGGCGCGGAAATCGTCGTTATTACCAGCACCATGAAGTTCTGCTTGTGCGCCGCATCCGCGAACTTCTTTACAGTCAGGGTTTTACGATCAGCGGTGCCCGCAATCGTCTGGACGACAGCGTTGCCGAGGCGAAGCCATCTGCTTTGACGCCCGAGATACTGCGCGGCGAGTTGCAATTTATCGCAGAAATGTTGCGAATTTGAGCCTTGGCAGCGATTTCAGGTATAATCACCACACGTCGGGGCGTAGCGCAGCCTGGTAGCGCACTTGCATGGGGTGCAAGGGGTCGCGAGTTCGAATCCCGCCGCCCCGACCAATAGAATAAAGCGTGCTTATCCGGTTAGCGCCCAAAACCACAACCCACTACCGGTCGTGGTTTTGGG
>JBAQRB010000204.1:0-4598 GCA_049295655.1 Rhodocyclaceae bacterium | reverse complement strand
GGCCGGGGCGGCCGGTGGCGTCTATGCCGGCAATGAAATCGAAAAACGGATGAAAACGACCCGGCACTACGAAGTGCTCGTGCGTCTTGAAAATGGCGGGTCGCAGACGGTCTCCTACGCGGCCCTCCCCGACTTCGCGGTGGGTGCCAGGGTCCGGGTGGACAATGGCAGCCTCATCGTCGTTCGCTAGGGTGTGCTGACTGCAATGTTCGCCAGCGTACGGACCGGGCGATTGCTCCGGCCGATACTGGCGTCAAAGGCCGATACCGGCGTCAATTTTCCACGATGAGGTCACCTGAAATGAATGCTTCTTCCGCCGCTTTTTCCTCCTTTCACCGCCCGCCTGCGCTGCGCGGCCTGATCCTCTCCGCTGCCGCCTTGGTCTTGGTTGCCGCTTGCGACAGCCGGCCGCCTGGGGCGCCGGCCACGTCACCTCCGACAACCAGCGTCGGCACGAAAATCGACGACAGCATCGTCACGACGAAAGTAAAATCCGCGCTGCTTACCGACCCGGACGTCAAGAGCCTTGATCTGAAGGTCGAGACGCGCAATGGCGAAGTGATGCTGAGCGGTTTTGTCGCCAGCCAGGGCCAGGTCGACCGGGCCATTGCCGTTGCGCGCAGTGTGCCCGGCGTGTCGCTGGTCACCAACAAGATGGACCTGAAGGAAGGCGCGGTCAGCGTCGGCAATGCCGTCGATGACGTGCTGATCACCACCCGGATCAAGTCGGTCTTGCTCGCCGACCCGGACATCAAGAGCTTCGATATCGCCGTCGTGACGCGCAAGGGCGAAGCGCAGCTCAGCGGTTTTGTCGACAACCAGATGCAAATCGATCGCGCCAGCGAACTCGCGCGTGCGGTGGACGGCGTCAAATCCGTCGCCAACGAGATGAGCGTCAAGAAATAGTCCTTCTCCCATCACGCCGCAGTACCACCGAAAGAGGCCCCGTCATGCTCTATACCGCCGTCGTCGTCCTGATCGTCCTCTGGCTTCTCGGACTGGTCACTTCCTATACGCTGGGAGGGTTCATCCATATCCTCCTGGTGATCGCCGTTGTCGTCATCCTGCTGCGCATCATCAGTGGACGCCGGATACTCTGATCTGCTGGTGCCGGGACGGGCGCCAAAGCCGCTGCGTGCTGACGTAGCGGCAGGCTGGCGTGCCATGAGAAAGCCGGCACGGGGTTTCCCCCGTACCGGCTTTTCCGGTGATTGCCGATGATTGCGCGGCCGTTCAGCCGTCGGCGTTGATCTTCTGAATCAGTGCCTTGAGCGTTTCCTCCGCCCGGTCGTTGTCGACCTGGCAGGTGCCCGCGGCTTGGTGGCCGCCGCCGCCGTAGGCAAGCATCAGTTCGCCGACATTGGTTTTGCTGCCGCGGTCGATGATCGACTTGCCGGTGGCGAAGACGGTGTTCTGTTTCTGCACGCCCCACAGCACGTGAATCGAGATGTTGGTCTGCGGGAAGAGCGCGTAGATCATGAAACGGTTGGTTGCATAGATCGTCTCTTCCTCGCGCAGGTCGAGGACGACCAGATTCCGGTGCACGGTGCTGCAGCGCAGCAGCTGTTCCTTGGCTTTGACGGCGTGTTCGAAGTAGAGCTCGACGCGCTCGGTGACGTCGGGCAGGCGGAGGATGTCCTCGATGCCGTGATTGCGGCAGTACTTGATCAGATCCATCATCAGCGTGTAGTTGCTGACGCGGAATTCGCGGAAGCGGCCGAGGCCGGTGCGCGAGTCCATCAGGTAATTGAGCAGCACCCAGTCGGTCGGGTTGAGGATTTCGTCGCGGGAAAATTGCGCCGCGTCGGCCTTGTCGACGGCGGCCATCATGTCGTCGGTGATGTTCGGGAAGGCTTTCTTGCCGCCGTAGTAGTCATAGACCACGCGCGCCGCCGATGGCGCTTCGGGGTGGATGATGCGGTTGTCGCGCTCGCCTGCAACGCGCAGGGTTTCCGATTCGTGGTGGTCGAAAACGAGGTGGGCGGCGGCGACGTAGGGCAGGTTGGTGGTGATGTCGCGCTCGCTGATCTCGATCTTGCCGTCCTGCATGTCTTTCGGGTGAACGAACTTGATCTCGTCGATCAGGTCGAGCTCGTTGAGCAGCACTGCGCATACCAGGCCGTCGAAATCGCTGCGCGTGACCAGACGAAATTTTTGCTGACTCATTGATGACTCCTTTGCTGAAACACAATTCGATGTTGCGCCCGATATTAGCAGCGTCGCTGACCGTCGTCATCCTCTGTCTTTATGCCAGACTGCTTTGCGCCCGGGGCTTGAATCCGATGTGCGGCATTCGTGCCGGGGCACGCGTCAGTGCGCCTTTTCCGCCGGTTTCGTTTCCTTGGCGGCGGCTTTGCCGTCGGCTGCGGGTTCTTCGCCGGCCGTCTTTTCGCTGGTCTTCTTTTTCTTCTTGGGGTTTTCGGGCGGCAGTGGCGGCGGCAACAGCGGTTCGATGGTTTCGATCTTGTTCTCGCGCATGTAGCTGTCCATGTCGCGCCAGCCGGTAAAAACCGCCGCTTTGGGCAGCCAGGTGTAGATCGAGTAGCAGTCTTCGATGGCGCGACCGGAGTGGCGGCAGGCGCCGCCGACCGCCTTGCCTTCCTCCTCGGTGCGCGCTTCCTTGATCGCCGGATCGACGACGCCCATTTTCTGCTGAATCTGGTCGCAACCGGCAGCGCCGAGCAGGACGACAAGCAGGGGCGTTGCAGTCAGGAACTGGCGTAGCGGACTCCCTCGTTGGTCGGACACGGCGTTTCCTGTTTGTCTGGTTTGCATGCGTGGCATTTTAACCACAAATGCGCGCCATGCCATGATGGCCGCCCGTTTGCCGGCCGGGCGGGGCTTTCGCTGCGCTCCGCCGGCAGCGCGCGAAGGACTATACTTGGCAGTCTGCCCGTTGCTACGAAGGAATCCCATGTCTCGCTCTCAAACCCTCCCCGTCCTGTTTGCCCTGGCTTGCGCTGCCCCGGTTCTTGCCGCACCGGCAGCGGCGCCGGCGACGACGGAAATCGAGTTTTCGCATCAGCTCGACGAAGAGCGCACGGAGCGCCTGTCGGCGCTGATCGAGCGCTTCAACGCCCAGCAAAAAGGCTATCAGATCAAGCTGGTGCGCCGCGTCGGCGGCGATGCGCCGAAGCCTATCAACCTCGCGACGCGCGACGACCTGTCGCGTTTCGTCGGCAACCGGGCGAAATTCAAGCCGCTGCACGAAGTGATGCGCGAAGCGAAGGAGCCGCTCGATGGCGCCAAGCTGTCGCCCGAGTTGCGCGTTGGCGTCAGCGACGCCAAGGGCCGCTTGTTCGCCCTGCCGGTCGCGCTATCGACGCCGGTGCTTTATTTCAACAAGGCGTCTTTCCGCAAAGCCGGTCTTGATCCGGACAAGCCGCCGAAAACCTGGTGGGAGGTCCAGCAGGCGGCCGACAAGCTGTTCGATGCGGGCAGCCGCTGTCCGTTCACCACGTCGTGGCCGGCCTGGGTCCATATCGACAACGTGAGCGCCTGGAACGGCGCCGAGGTGAGCGACGCCAAGGGGAATCTTTCCTTCAACGGGCTGGTGCAGGTCAAGCACGTGGCGATGCTGTCCACCTGGTACAAGAGCAAGTTCTTCAGCTATTTCGGTCGCCGCGACGAGGCCGACCGGCGTTTCGCGGCCGGCGAGTGCGGCATGCTGACCAGTTCGTCGTCGCTCTATGGTTCGCTGCACGAAAGCGGCAGCATCGAGGCCGGCGTGGCGCCGCTGCCTTACCACGACGACGTGCGCGATGCGCCGCAGCATACGCTGGCCGATGGCGCTTCGCTGTGGATCGGCGGCGGCATGAAGGCCAATGAATACAAGGGGGTCGCACGTTTTGTCAGCTTCCTGCTCGGTCCGCAAATGCAGATCGAGATGACCGTTGCCGGCGGTTTCCTGCCGATGACGCCGGTCGCCCGCGTGGCAGCCAGCAGCAAGCTGTTGAGTGTCGACCTGGCCGGTCTGCAGGTCGCCTATGGCCAGCTGCAGGGCAAGGGCCCGATCCGTGCGCTGCGCGTCTCGCAGATCGAAGCGGTGCGCCAGATCATCGACGAAGAGCTGGAAACCGTGTGGGCGAACAAAAAACCGGCCAAGGAAGCGCTCGATACCGCCGTCGCGCGCGGCAATGCCGTCCTGCCGGCCGTGCTCAAGGCCCAGCAGGCGCTGTGAGCTGGCTGCCGCCCGGCTTGCCGCGCGTTTTTGCGCATCGCTGCGGCGGCGCGCTGGCGCCGGAGAATACCCTGGCCGGGCTGCGCATCGCGGCGCAAATGGGATGCGCCGCGGTTGAATTCGACGTCATGCTGTCGGCCGATGGTTCGCCCTGGCTGATTCATGACGAGACACTGGCGCGTACGACCGATGGCGTCGGCCGCGTGTGCGATGCGCGCGATACCGATCTGGCGCGTCTCGACGCCGGTCGGCATCACCACCCGGCGTTTCGCGGCGAAGCGCTGCCGACGCTGGCTGCCGCGGCCGCCCTGTGTCGCCGGCTGGGCCTGCTGGCCAACGTCGAGATCAAGCCGGCGGCCGGTTTCGAGGCGGTCAGCGGCGAGGTCGTCGCCCGCCGGGTGCTCGATCTGTGGCACGG
>JBAQRB010000203.1:0-13342 GCA_049295655.1 Rhodocyclaceae bacterium | reverse complement strand
GTCGAGGATGAGCGGAGCGGCGTTCATGGCTGCTTCCCGGCGCGCGCGCCGTCGATGAAGAGATCGAGCATGGCGTCGAATTCGGCCGCCAGCGAGGCCTCGGGCGTGCGCAGCCAGCGCAGCAGGGTGCCCAAGTGCATGAAGGCGAGGTAGTCGGCCAGTCGCTGAACGGGGAGTTCCTGGCGGATTTCGCCGGCGGCCTGCGCGTCGGCCAGCAGCCGGGCGTAGATCTGGTCGAGGCCGCTGCGGTGGTCGCGGCCCAAGGTATCGACCGGGCGGCTCAGGCGGTAGTGAAGATAGGGGGCGAGATAGTCGCGGGCGCGCTCGTTGTAGGCCGCCGACGCATGCAGGAAGGCGCGCAGGCGGTCGATGCGGCCGGGCAGCGCCGCCAGATCGGCGAACAGGCCGGGCAGTGCCGCGCTCAGGTCGGCGTGGAGGCGGTGGCTGAGCAGCGCTTCCTTGACCGGGAAATAGTTGTACAGCGTGCCCTTGGCCACATCGGCGGCGGCGGCGATCTGTTCCATCGTCACCGCTTCGTAGCCATGCGCCGAGAAGAGCGCGAAAGCGGTGTCGACCAGGCGATCGGCGGTTTCCTCGCGCTTGCGCAGGCGGCGGCCGGGGAGGGGCGCGAGGGGGGCGGTGGCGGCTGGGGGCATGGTTGCTCAATAAAAATATACGATGTATAAAATTGTACGTCGTGCATTTTGATGGCGCAAGCGCTTTCGGTGCCGCGCGACCGTCGCTGCTTCAGCCGGTCGGGGGCGCAGCCCCGGGTGATGCCCTCTCGTCAGCGCGTCCGGAAGCGGCCGATTTCACCCTGCAGGGTGCCGGCCAGCCGTTCCAGTTTCTGGGCGGTCAGCGTCGCTTCGGCGACCGTGGCGTGGTTTTTCTCGGCCATCTCGGCGATCCGCTCGACGTTGACGGCGATTTCGCCGCTCGCCTCGCGCTGCTCCTTGAGCGCCGTCGAGATGTCGCCGATCACCACCACCACCTGGCTTGCTCCAGCGCTGATCTGGCCGATCGAGTCGCCCGCTTGCCGGGCCAACAGCACCCCTTGGCCGACCCGGGCGACCCCGGCCTCCATGCTGGCGACGGCATCGCTGGTGCCGTGCTGCACCGCGGCGATCATGCCGCCGATCTCCTTGGTGGCCTTGCCGGTCCGCTCGGCAAGCTTGCGCACCTCGTCGGCCACCACCGCAAAGCCACGCCCCGCCTCGCCGGCGCGGGCGGCTTCGATGGCGGCGTTGAGGGCCAGGAGATTGGTTTGATCGGCGATCTCGCGGATCACGTTGACGATGCTGCTGATCTGCTCGGACTGCTTGCCCAGTTCGCGGATGATCAGTGCCGAGCCGTTGACCATCTCGGCGATCGCCGACATTTCCTCGACCGTTTTCCCCACCACCTGCTGGCCGTGCGTCGACAACGCCCCCGACTTGTTCGAAATCGCTTGGGCCTCGTCCGCGTGGCGGGTGATTTCGCCGACGCTGAAGGTCATTTGCTGGACTGCAGCCGCCATCCCTGTCGCGGCGTCGGTTTGCTGCGACGAGCCGCGGGAAACCCGGTCGGAAGTGAGGGCCAGCGACACCGCGGCGCTGGAGACCTCGGCGGCACCGGTCTGGACATTGCGGATCAGCTGGCTGACCGCCTCGATCATGACGTTGAACTGGTCCGCGGCAATCCGCAACTCATCCTGGCTCGCCAGCACGATTGGCGCCGTCAAATCCCCGCCGGCGACTCTGCCCGATCCCTCGGCCAGCGAGCGGATGCCGCCGAGGATTCCCAGGTAGAGCCCGACCGTCAGGTAGACGACGCCGAGGATGACCAGCAAAGCCCCCGCCAGACTCCAGCGATACTGGCTGGTCTGCCGGTCGATCCGGGCGTGCAGCAATTCTTCCAGTGTCGGGAAGAGCACCTCGTTCAATTGCCGGTAGCCGATGTCGATGGTTGCCGTGGTTTTGTCGTAATAGACCCTGGGCAGGGTCTCGAATTTTCTCTGGACGATGTCGCTGCGGACGATGCGCAGCACCTCGCCGTTCGCGCTGCCCAGCTCCTCGGCGAAACTCTCGAAACGCCGGGCCAGCGCCGGGTTGTAGAAGGCCGAGCGATTCAGGTTGTGCAGCAGATCGTCCTCGACTTTTTTCATGATGCCGATCCGCGCCCCGAAGTCGATCTGCCCGGCCTCGCTCAGCTCCCGCCCGGACAGCGCGCCCATGCCCAGGGCGCGCACCTGGCCGATCCGCTCGAGCAGGTCGGGCAGCCGGATCATTGCGGTGTCCATCAGGTAGTACGAGTCGAATTCGGGATCCAGAATGAGTCCGCTGTTCTCGTTGATCAGCCCGAGGAAGCCAAGCATCTCGGCGACCAGCGCGGTATGCGCGGCGGTGTTCTCGCCGACGCTCATCGCCAGCCCCGTGCTGCGCAGAAGCTCCCAGCGTTCCTTGACCTTCCGCCAGGCTGCAGACGACTGCAATACGCCCCCCTCGCGGGCATCGACGGCGTCCATTGCCTGGATCGCAGCGATCACCTCGGCCTCCTTTGCTGCACGCTTCTCGCCCATTCCGCTGGCGCCCCCCAAGAGGCCGGCGGAAAGCGCCCGGTGCTGCTGCGTCAACTGGACGACCTTGAGGAAGGGCTTGGCCATTTCGACGCCCAGCAATTCCCTGCGGTTGCTGTCGATCAGGGTTTGCAGGCTGCTCGCGAGAAGGTAGAACAGCAGCGCGATGGCGCCCAAGGCCATGGCCCCGATCAGTCCGAACTTGGCGGGGCAATGCAAGCGGTCCATCAACTTGCGGGCCGGAGAGAAGAAAATGGACATGAACACCCCCCAGGCTATATAGGCGCGGCGGCGCCGGTGCCGTAGCCCTCAGGCTTATTGGACCGAAATCCGATGTGGAAGTTCCGACCGCCGCCTCGGGCGTGCACCCGTTAGCGCCGTGCTCAGCCGTCCGCCGCCAGCCGCTGGCGCAGGCGCGGCGCAGCCCAATCGACGAAGCTGCGAACGCGCGACGAGAGCAGCCGCGAGTGCGGGTAGACGAGACTGACCGGGATCGGCGCCGGCTCGAAATCCTGCAGGACGCGGTGCAGCGCGCCGGCAGCCAGCGCCTCGCGCACCTGGTAGTCGAGGAAGGCGCCGCAGCCGAGGCCATCGACGCAGGCGTCGCGGGCGACGTCGATCTGGTTGGTGGCGAGCACGGCCTTGATCGGCACGCGGATCGTCTTGCCGCCGTCGGCAAACTCCCATTCCGCGCCGGGCGTCACGCCGAGAAACTGCAGGCAGCGCTGCCCGGCGAGATCGGCCGGCCGGCGCGGCGTCCCGGCGCGTGCCAGATGATCCGGGCTGGCGCAGACGACGCGGCGCGTCGTGCCGAGCGGCAACGCGACGAGCGACGAATCGCGCAGGTGGCCGATGCGGATCGCCGCGTCCATTCCCTCTTCGAGCAGGTCGACGACGCGGTCGAAAAGCAGCAGTTCGGCATGGACCGCCGGGTACGCGGCGAGAAAACCGGCGAGTACCGGGCCGACGTGCAGGCGTCCGAACATCACCGGCGCGGTGATCGCGAGCTTGCCTGCCGGCTGCGTCTGCCGCGCCGTCAGGGCGTTCTCGGCCTCGTCGACTTCGGCCAGGATGCGCCGGCAGCGCTCGAAATACTCGCGCCCCTCGTCGGTCAGCGCGATTCGCCGCGTTGTGCGGTTGAGCAGGCGCGTCCCGAGTTCGCCTTCGAGCGTCGCCAGCGAGCGGACGACCGAGGTCAGCGAGGTATCGAGCACGCCGGCGGCGGCCGTCAGGCTGCCGGCCTCGACGATGCGTACGAAAACTTCCATGGCGCGCAGTTTGTCCATGCCGGCGATATTACACCGGTTATCGGCGCAGTTTATTCAGCAGCGGTCTATTTATTACGCTTCGCGAAGCGGCCAAGATGCTCTTCACGGTCGCGCCGGTCGCGACCGCCGCCTTCGACTCCGGGAGACCCGCATGCCTCGACGTTTCGCGCAACTGACCTTCACCGACGACGTGATCGCGGCGCAGGCGCATTACGGGACGCGCGCGCACAACGAGCGCTACGCGGCGAGCGCGGCGGCCAATGTCGAACTCGGCGCGCGCGAGCGTGAATTCATCGCGGCGCGCGACAGCTTTTATCTCGCGACGGTGAGCCAGACCGGCTGGCCCTACGTCCAGCATCGCGGCGGCCGCCCCGGCTTCCTCAAGGTGCTCGACGCGACGACGCTGGCGTTCGCCGATTTTCGCGGCAACCTGCAATACCAGAGCGTCGGCAACCTGGCCGGCGACGACCGTGTCTGCCTGATTCTGGTCGATTATCCGCAGCGCCGCCGCCTGAAGCTGCTCGGCCGCGCGCGCGCGATCGACTATTCGCAGCTCACCGGGCAGGCGCTGGCGCTGCTCGGGCAGCTGCCGATCGACGAAGCCGGCGCCACCGTCGAGCGCGTTCTGCTGATCGCGGTCGAGGCTTTCGACTGGAACTGCGCGCAGCACATCACGCCGCGCTTCAGCGAGCGCGAGCTGCAGGCGGCGACGGCGCCCTTGCAGCAGCGCATCGCCGATCTCGAAGCGCGGCTGCGCGAGTTGGGCTGCGCGCCGCCGTGAGGCGGGCGCAGGCAGCAAAACCTGTCGTACCATCCACCACCGAAGAAGGAGCACATCATGAAACTGTACGATCTGGAGTTGTCGGGCAATTGCTACAAGGTTCGCCTGTTCGCCGCGCTGGCGGGCATTCCGCTGGAGATCGAGGCGGTCGATTTCCTCGCCGGCGCGCACAAGCGCTCGCCGCTGATCGAGCTCAACCCGTGGGGCGAGATTCCGATCCTCGTCGACGGCGAAGTCGTGCTGCGCGATTCGCAGGCGATCCTCGTCTATCTCGCAGTCAAGTACGCCGGCGAAAACTGGCTGCCGCGCGATGCGGCCGGCATGGCCGAGGTCATGCAGTGGCTGTCGACGGCGGCCAACGAGGTGCAGAACGGCCCGGCGTCGGCGCGCCTGGTCGACAAGTTCGGCTACGGCCTCGACAAGGCCGACACGCTGAAGCGCTCGGCGCGCATCCTGCCGCTGCTCGAAGCACACCTCGCCGGGCAGCGCTGGCTGGCGCTGGCGCGACCGACGATCGCCGATTGCGCCGTTTTCCCCTACGTCGCGCTGGCGCCCGAAGGCGGCGTTTCGCTTGCCGACTACCCGAACGTCCGGCAATGGCTGGAGCGGGTCAAGGCGCTGCCGTATTTCCTGGCGATGCCCGGCGTTTAAGCCGGGGCCGGGAACGCTGGAAAACCGCCGCCGGCCGCCGCTTTCAGCGCGGTCCGGCGGTGACGGTGAGCGTCGCCTTGTCCAGCGTGTGCTGCCAGAGGAAAAAGCCGGTCATCGCGGCGCTGGCGCCTTCGGGCACCGAAAGCTTGTCGATCGACAGCGCGTGCACCGTCCACACGTAGTGGTGCTGGCGGCCCAGCGGCGGGCAGGGGCCGAAGAAGCCGGGCTTGCCGAGGTCGGTGTTGCCTTCCCTGGCGCCGGGCGGCAGCGCAGCGGCGGCCAGCGCGCCGGTGTCCAGATGCCGGGTCGATGCCGGCAGATCGTAGGCGACGTAATGCCAGAACCCCGATCCGGTCGGTGCGTCCGGATCGTAGAAGGTGACCGCGAAACTCCGGGTGCCGGCCGGCGCGTCCTTCCAGTAGAGCGCCGGCGACTGGTTGTCGCCATTGCAACCGAAGCTGTTCCAGTAGTAAGCCGCCGGGATCGACTGGTTGGCGGCGAGGTCCGGGCTGCGCAGTTCAAAGGCGCCGCAGGCCAGCGGCAGGAATAGCGCGGCGGCGAGCAGGGTGTGGGTCGGCTTCATTGAGTCGCTCCTGTTGGTGGGTGATGCCTCGATGCGGTCACTTTAGCCGCCTTCCCGTGGCGCACGATGCCGCGTACCGTCTGGTTCGTTCTGAGCACGCGCTCGGCGGCGGTCGGTGGTCAGACCTTGAAGAAGGCCATGTGGTCCTTGAGTTGCAGCGCCTGCGAATGCAGTTCTTCCGAGGTCGCCGCCAGTTCTTCCGAGGCGCTCGCGTTGTGCTGCACGGCTTGGCTGACCTGATTGACCGCCTGGCTGATCTGCGACGCGCCGATCGCCTGCTCGTCGGACGCCTCGGCGATTTCCTTGACCAAGTGGGCGTTGCGCTGGATGTTCGGCAGCAGGTGCTCGAACAGCGAGCCGGCCTTTTCGGCGAGGCCGACGCTGTTGGCCGCCAGTTCGCCGATTTCCCGCGCGGCGACCTGCGAGCGCTCGGCGAGCTTGCGTACTTCGCTGGCCACCACGGCGAAGCCCTTGCCGTGATCGCCGGCGCGCGCCGCCTCGATCGCGGCGTTCAGCGCGAGCAGGTTGGTCTGGTAGGCGATCTCGTCGATGATGCCGATCCGCTCGGCAATCTTCTTCATCGCTTCGACCGTCTCGCCGACCGCCTTGCCGCCCTCCTGGGCGTTGCCGGCCGCCAGCGTGGCGATTTCTTCGGTCGCCCGCGCGCTGTCCTTGTTGTGTTCGATCGAAGCGCTCATCTGCTCGATCGAAGCCGTCGTTTCCTCGACGCTGGCCGCCTGTTCGCTCGACGACTGCGAGAGCGTCTGCGAGGTCAGGCTGACCTGGTCCGAGGCATTGGCGAGCTGGTCGGCGCCGTCGAGCACGTCGAGGATGACCTTGCGCGTCCGCTGGATCATGCGCTCGGCGGCGTTCATCATCTGGCCGATTTCGTCGCTGCTGTCGGACTGGACGTGCACGGTCATGTCGCCGTCGGCCAGCCTTTCCATCACCGTCTGCATGCGGCGCAGGGGATCGATGATGTGCGATGCGACGTACCAGGCGAAGCCGATCATCAGCAGCAGGCAGAAGAGCGCCAGCCCGCCCTGCTGCAGCGCGTTCTGCATGAACACCCGGTCGACGTCGTCAATATAGATTCCCGAGCCGATCAGCCAGTTCCATTCCTTGAAGCCCTGCACATAGGAAATCTTCGGCACGGCAACGTCGCTGCCGGGCTTCGGCCAGTAATAGTCGACGTAGCCGGCGCCCTGGTCCTTGACCAGCGCGACGAACTCGGTGAAGAAATGCTTGCCGTTGGCGTCCTTCAGTCCGCCCAGCTCGGCGTTCTCGAGCTTGGCGTTGATCGGATGCATGATCATCTTGTTGTTCAGATCGTTGATCCAGAAATACTCGGTGCCTTCATAGCGCAGCCGGCGAACGGCGGCGATCGCCGTCTGCTTGGCGTCGTCCTCGCTCATCCGGCCGGCCTGCTGCTCGCCGTAGTAAAAGCCGAGGATGCCGTGCGCGACTTCGACGACGTTCTTGGTCTTGATCTTCCGGTCTTCGAGCAGGTTGGTTTTCAGGCCGCTCAAACCCATGCCGATGGTCACGAGATAGCCGGCAATCGCCATCAGCATCAAGAGCGCGAGTTTCCAGCCCAGCTTCAGATTCTTCATTGATTACTCCAGGAGCCGCGAAAGTGCGTTGCGATTCTAATGCCATTTTGTTTCAAAATGGCGTATGGCGCGTGTGTTGGCCGGTGCTGCTGCTCGCGTTCGAAACGTCGGCAGCAGCACCCCGGAGCCTCGAACTGCGGAGAAGCGCGGATTTTCCACCGGGAAAACCCGATAATAGCGGCCAATCGTTTTTGATTCGTTTTGAACGCTATTTTTGGATTCCCGCATGGAAATCAAGGTCAACTTTCTCGACAAGCTTCGTCTTGAGGCCAAGTTCGATGACTTCACGGTCATCGCCGACCAGCCTATCCGCTATAAGGGCGATGGCTCGGCGCCGGGGCCGTTCGATTACTTTCTGGCTTCATCGGCTTTGTGTGCGGCTTGACTCGGTACAGCCCTGCGCCCACCACCCAATAGAGGCTGAGCTACAGGGCAACGGCAACAGGTCGCACTCCTACTGAAATATAATCGCGAATTCATAAAAAATGACGCAGACACGAACTGCCGCGTGATCGGAGGTAGCAACCATGCAATGGATCGACGAAAAAGCTCTTGAGGCGTGGGCCGACCGCTTGAACGCCCGCGAGATGCTGATGGCAATGTTGGCGGACCTGATTAGCATGACGATTGACGATGCGACACGGTTCCGATTTCCGAGCGGTGAGGTCAGCCAGTTGCGCGGCTGGGATGGCGATTTGGAGACGGAGGAGGCCAAGGGATTCGTTCCGGAGGGTAAGTCCAAGTGGGAATTTGGCACCGGTCCTGGCGAGAAGAAAGCGAACTCTGATTACGAGAAGCGGACCGAACAGACGCCCGGCAACGAGATGGCTGAGAACACCTTGGTTCTGGTCAATCTCGGATGCTGGGATACGCCGACGAAAAAGATTCCTGAATGGGAGAATGACCGCCGCGACGAGGACAAGTGGAAAGACGTTAAATACCTTGACGGCGTATCACTCGTCCAATGGCTGAAAGATCACCCTGCGATTGCCGCCAGATACGCCCGCAATGTTCTAGGAACTGCCCCCAAAGAAGGCGCGTTGAGCACCGATGAGTATTGGGAAGAATTCAGCACGCAGTTCAAGCCGCAACTCACCGAGAGACTTGTCATCGCCGATCGGCAGCGCGAGGCGGACGACCTGATCGCTAAGCTCTGCGGACCGGCCGACTCCTTTATGCTCGGTGCCGAGACATCCGAGGAAGTCATCGCCTTCGCGGTAGCGGCGATTCGACGTGCAGCGCCGACCGTTCGCGAGTCGCTTGAATCCAGAACGCTGATCATCCGGACTCAGACGGCTGCCCGGTTCTTCCAGATGCAAACCGGACTGGTCTTCATCGCAACGGACGAGGCCGAATCACTGGTCGGCGCGCTCGGAAAAAAATGCCCTACGCTATCTGCCGCGACCGGTGCATTGGCCAAGCGCGGCGCCATGCTAAAGCGCCCAACGGCCTCAGGCATGGTGGATGGCTTCATTGAGATGGGGCTTGATCACGGCCAAGGCTACGAACTTGCGCATCGATGCGGGCGCAGCTTGACCATCTTGAAGCGACTGATTAACAACAAGCCCGCTACTGACCCGGTCTGGCTGCAGCAGTCATCTGTGCTGAAGCCCGCCTTTCTCGCTGGAGGGTGGTCGAGCGATCTCGAGACTGACTGCGCCGTTTTGAAGGAGCTAGGGGACTACCCCGCCTACGCGACGTTGGAGAGCATCCTTATGCCAACACTCAGCTTGCCTGATCGTCCGGTGGACAGGGAGGCTCACGTTTGGCAGGTGCGGGCGCCAGTTGATGCTTTTTTCTTCTACGGCAGTCAGCTGAGCGAAACTGATCTCACGCGGCTGCGCGAGGCCATCGTCAAAGTGTTTGGCAAACAGCCGGAGCAGCCGTCGCGAGATCAAAAGTTCAACCATGCCAAGGCCGCTCACGCCGACTACAGCAGATGGCTGCGCGATGGGCTTGCGCTGACGCTCCTCATCATCGCGTCAATGCATGAGGTCGCCGGTCTGCACGTCAAAGGCAAGACGCCTCAGCAGTACGTCGACGACGTAATCAACGCCCTGCCGGATTGGAGCAAATCGCACCATTCTATACTTCGCCTAGGCGATCAGACTGCACTGCTCGCGGAGGCCGCGCCCAACCCTTTTTTGAAGGCCCTCGAGTCTATGCTCGAGGGCGCCCCTGAACAGGTTGCACAGATCTTCGAGACGGAGCGCGGCCGCTTCTTCGGCCCGTCGAGTCCACATGTGCATTTCCTTTGGGCGCTAGAGACGATTGCGTGGGACCCGCGGTACCTCAACCGCGCCGCGGTCGTGCTCGCCAAGCTCGGCCAGTTGGATCCGGAGCCTGATTCGAACTACGTCAACCGGCCAATCAACAGCTTGCGCGACATCCTGTTAGGCTGGTCGCCCAACACCTATGCATTGCAGCCACAGCGTATCGCATGCCTCGATGCGATCCTGAAGGCGTGTCCAGACGTCGGCTGGCAGTTGCTCAAGAAGCTCCTTCCGCGTAGTCACGGCATCAGCTCGCCCACGCAGCATCCGAAGCTGCGGGACTTTGCTCCAGAGAAGCCCGAAGAGATCACCTTCGGTTCGGTGTGGGATTTTGAAACCGCCGTCGTCGATCGAGCGCTTGTAGCGGCTGGCGATAACGAGACACGCCTTTGCGTCTTCGTCGAATCGTTGGGACAACTTCAACCACCGAATCGGGCGAAAGTGCTCGCCCGCGTCGATAGCTACCTCGCCACTCATCAAACGGACGAAGGATGCACGATCTGGCACAAGCTCAAGGACGAGTCGGCTCGCAACGAGTACTTTGGAGACACAGACTGGGCACTGACCAACGACGATCTGGCCGCAGTGAAAGAGGTGGTCGAACATCATCGCCCTACCGATCCCCTCGTGTCTGACCGCCATGCGTTTGATGACTGGATGCCGCATATTGGCAAGTACAAGGAAGGTTCCGAAGACTTTGATGACCCAACTGACCTGCGCAAGAAAATCCTTCAGCGCGTGCTCGACCGCGACGGAGTGCCGGGCGTCCTGAGGCTTGCGAGGATGGTCAAATTGCCAGAGCTGCTCGGTCAGGTGCTGAGCCACAGTCACCTCTCTATCACGCTCGACCAAATGTTTGAGTTGATGCAAGGTGCACTCGACCCTGCAGCGCCACCGAGTTTTTCGTATTACGTATCGGCCGCTGGCGTCGACAAGTTCGGTGACCAATGGGAAGGCGCATTCAAGGACCGTGTGCTGGCGCAAGTCACGGACGCCGCCGCTAAAGCCAAGCTTTTGCTCGGTTGGCCAGCCACCCCGTCCACCTGGTCCTATGTCGAAGGCCTTGGCAGCGAGGTACGCGACCAGTACTGGCGCCATGCGGGCTTGCTGCCGATACAAGCTCCGCTCGACGACCTGCTGTACGCAATTGACCAGTTTCGAACCGTTGGGCGGGACATCGACGTCCTGGGCTTGTTGCACACACGTGGCAAAGACTTGTCGTCGAGCCTGCTGGTGGACCTACTCGCTAAAGGGATTGGTCATGTTGACAATGGCATCAAGCGCTTGGGCAACATGCTTTCGTACTACGTCGCAAATGCACTCAAGGAAGTGCGTACGCGCAGCGATGTCGACAAATTGGTGATCGCGAGGTTGGAATACGCCTACCTGCCATTGCTACGTCATGAGAATGAGCCTCTGACCATCTTCAGCCTTCTGGCTTCCGATCCCGAGATGTTCATCGACGTGCTGTCGCACGTGTTCAGAGGCAAGAACGCGCCGCCTGAACAAGTCATCACAGCCGAGATGAAGACGCGGGCAAATATCTCATACGACTTGCTCTCGGCGTTCAAGACAGTGCCTGGCTTGCGCGACGGAAAAATCGATGCTCAGATACTGTCCGAATGGGTTACCACGGCTCGAACTCTGGCTGCTGCAAAGGGCCTCGATGACATCGGCGATCAGCGCATTGGCTACGTTCTCGCTCATGCGCCGCAGGACGCCAGCGAGCCATTCTGGCCACCATCAGCGGTGTGCCAAGTGATCGATGAGGTGGCTGCTGAGCATGTCGAACGTGGGTTCGCAATTGAGAGCTTCAACAAACGCGGCGTTTATGGCAAAGGCATCAACGAGGGTGGCGGGCAAGAGCGCGAGTTTGCAGCTCGCTACAAGGGCTGGGCCGATGCGACATTGATGTACCCGCGGGCGTCGGCGATGTTGATGGCCATCTCCGATGACTGGGCCGGCCGTGCAGAACACGAAGACGTCAGAGCCGAACAGGGCAAGATGAAGACGTAGCCCACTCGACATCCATTGCTGGCTTGAATTTTCCTCACCGGTTAGCAGCCCGGTACTGCCACAGGCTGCAATCGGCTACGTTACTGCCGCAGCTTTGGGAGCGTCCCAACGACCGCAAAGGCCGATAAGCCGAAATTCGGGCGGAAAAAAGCCGCGCGTAGGAAAGGCAGGAAGAGCCGCGAAAAAGATCGATGCCGAAATGATTGAAGGCTTGGTTGAGGGAAGGAATACGCCATGAGCGACATTAAACTGTTCGAGTCAAAGCAGATTCGTTCGATCTGGGACGAGCAAGCCCAGCGCTGGCTCTTTGCTGTCGTCGATGTCGTGGCGGTCTTGTCGGAAAGCCAGAATCCCCAGGTTTATTGGCGAGTCCTCAAAAAGCGACTGCTGGCGGAGGGCAATGAAAGCGTTACAAACTGTAACGCTTTGAAGATGACCGCCGCCGATGGCAAGCAGCGACTTACCGATGTGGCGGACACCGAGCAACTGCTCCGCCTCATCCAGTCCATCCCGTCGCCCAAAGCTGAGCCCTTCAAGCGCTGGCTGGCCAGAGTGGGTTATGAGCGGCTGGAAGAAATCGAGAGCCCGGAACTCGCCGCCAAGCGCATGCGCGAGCTATACACGGCCAAGGGTTACAGCGACGAATGGATTGAAAAGCGCGTCCGCGGCATCGCTATCCGTGACGAGCTGACCAACGAATGGCAAAAGCGCGGGGTGAAGGAGCAGCGGGAGTACGCCATCCTCACCGCCGAAATCAGCCGCGCCACCTTTGGCATGACCCCTTCGGAATACAAGGCGTTCAAAAGCCTCGCCAAACCGGCGGACAACCTGCGCGACCACATGACCGATCTGGAGCTGATCTTCACCATGCTGGGCGAGGCCTCCACAACCGAGATTGCCCGCAACAAAGACGCACAGGGTTATGGCGAGAATTGCGATGCAGCCCGTGAAGGGGGTGCCGTGGCGGGCAGTGCGCGACTCGATCTTGAAAAAAAATCGGGTAAGCGGGTATCCAGCAAAGCAAATTTCAAAGAGCTTCCGGAGGCCGTTATGCGGAAGAAGGTCAAGAAGAAAGCAGAATAAATATGGCCAAAAAACCAAACCAGACACTCACCGTCAAAACCCTCAAGTACGACGACGCCAAGAGCTGTTGATCTAGTCCACACGTTCGACGATAGCCCACACATACATCACGCTACCTTCGCTGAATTCCATTTTCGTTTCGAGGTCACGCCAGCGGCGCTGTTCGCCGCTGCACAGTTCGATCAGGTAGGCGGCATCTGGTGCTGGCGTGACCATCGAAACGGTGGGCTATACGATCAGCCCATCACCTGCCCATGCTCGCGCGAGGCGTGGAAGCCGACCTTGTTCCACTTTTCGCTGGTCACGTCGAGGTTGTAGCGCGTGCTGGCCAGATACACGAGGTTGCCGTCGACGTCTTTCGCCATGCGGTGCTGCTGCTCGCGCTCGAAGTTGCGGCGCGTCGCCTCGTCGGGGAAGGTCAGCCAGCGCGCGGTGTAGATGTCGGCGGACTCGAAGATCGCGTCGACCTTGTATTCGGTCTGCAGGCGCTGCGCGACGACCTCGAACTGCAGCGTGCCGA
>JBAQRB010000202.1:0-5672 GCA_049295655.1 Rhodocyclaceae bacterium | reverse complement strand
TTCCTACCCCACCCATTGCCGCGCGTTGCGGAACATGCGCAGCCACGGCGAATCCTCGCCCCAGCCGGCCGGGTGCCACGACATCTGCACGCTGCGGAAGACGCGTTCGGGGTGCGGCATCATGATCGAGAAGCGGCCGTCGGCGGTGGTGACGCCGGTGATGCCGGCCGGCGAGCCGTTCGGGTTGGCCGGGTAGACTTCGGTCGGCTGGCCGGCATTGTCGAGGTAGCGCATGGCGACGAGGACGCGCGACTGCTGTTCGGCCGAATCGAACTGCGCCTGCCCCTCGCCGTGCGAGACGACGACCGGCAGGCGGCTGCCCGCCATGCCGCCGAAGAACAGCGAAGGCGATTCGGGCAGCTCGACCATCGTGAAGCGCGCCTCGAACTGTTCGACCTTGTTGCGCACGAAGCGCGGCCAGGCGTCGGCGCCGGGGACCAGGTCCTTCAACGCGCTCATCATCTGGCAGCCGTTGCAGACGCCCAGCGCGAAAGTGTCGGCGCGGCCGAAGAAGGCACTGAACTCATCGCGCGCGCGGCCGTTGAACATGATCGTCTTCGCCCAGCCCTGCCCGGCACCGAGCACGTCGCCGTACGAGAAGCCGCCGCAGGCGACGGTGCCCTTGAAGTCGGCCAGCGCAACGCGGCCGGCGAGGATGTCGCTCATGTGCACGTCGACCGCGGCGAAGCCGGCGCGGTCGAAAGCGGCGGCCATTTCGACGTGGCCATTGACGCCCTGCTCGCGCAGGATGGCGACGCGCGGGCGGGCGCGCACATTGACGAACGGCGCGGCGATGTTCTCGGCCGGATCGAAGCTCAGCGTCGCCGACAGACCGGGGTCGGCGGCATCGAGAATACGGTCGTATTCCTGCTGCGCGCATTCCGGGTTGTCGCGCAGCTGCTGCATGCGGTAGCTGGTTTCCGACCAGGCGCGCTGCAGGTCGATGCGCTTTTCGCGCAGCACGGTGCGCGCGTTGCGGATGACGCGCACCTCGTCCCACGGATTGGGCGAGCCGATGAAGTGGGTACATGCACCGAGATGGGCGGCGCGCAGGACGGTCATCACCTTGTCGCGCTCGCTGCGCCGGATCTGCACGACGGCGCCGAGTTCTTCGTTGAACAGCGCGTGCATCAGCAGCTCGAACGAGCGGCCGCCGAGCAGGTTGGGTTTCTTCTCGTTGCCGTCGATGTCGTTCATCAGCGGGTCGTAGCACAGGCCGTCCATGTCGACCGAGACGCCGCAATGCGCGGCAAAGGCCATCTCGGTGACGGCGGCAAAGAGGCCGCCGTCGGAACGGTCGTGGTAGGCGAGCAGCAGATCGTCGCTGGCGAGCTTCTGCACCGCGCCGAAGAACGCAGCCAGACGCGCCGGGTCGTCGACGTCGGGGGTGACGCTGCCGGTCGCGTTGAACACCTGCGCCAGCGCCGAGCCGCCAAGGCGGTTCTTGCCGGCGCCGAGGTCGATCAGCAGCAGGTCGGTTTCGCCGGCGTCGAGTACCAGTTGCGGCGTCAGCGTGCGGCGCGCGTCCTGGACCAGCGCGAAACCGGTGACGACCAAGGACAGCGGCGAGACGACCTGCTTCTTGCCCGCCGCGTCCTCCCACGCCGTTCGCATCGACAGCGAATCCTTGCCGACCGGGATCGAGACGCCGATGCTCTGGCACAGGTCGGAGACCGCGCGCACCGTGTCGAACAGGCGCGCATCCTCGCCCGGCGCGCCGGCGGCGGCCATCCAGTTGGCCGAAAGCTTCACGTCGCCGAGCTTTTCGATGTCGGCGGCGGCGATGTTGGTCAGCGCCTCGCCGATCGCCATGCGCCCCGAAGCCGGCGCATCGAGCACGGCGATCGGCGTGCGCTCGCCCATCGCGAACGCTTCGCCGACGTAAGCCTGCTCCCCCTCGCCCGAATAGCCCATCAGCGTCACCGCGACGTCGGCGACCGGCACCTGCCACGGGCCGACCATCTGGTCGCGCGCGGTCAGGCCGCCGACCGAGCGGTCGCCGATCGAGATCAGGAAGGTCTTGTCGGCCACCGCCGGCAGGCGCAGGACGCGGTACGCGGCGTCCTTCAGCTCGACGGCGGTCGGGTCGAACGGCACGAGGAGCGGCGGCAGATGCACGACGTCGCGCGTCATGCGCGGCGGCTTGCCGAGCAGCGCGTCCATGTCCATGTCGACCGGGTTGTTGGCAAAATGCCGGTCGGCGACGATCAGGCGCTTTTCGGCGGTCGTCTGGCCGACCACGGCGAACGGGCAGCGCTCGCGCTCGCAGAGGTGGGCGAATTCTTCGAGGCGCGACGGCGGGATCGCCATCACGTAGCGTTCCTGCGCCTCGTTGCACCAGATCTCGGCCGGCGACATGCCCGGCTCCTCGATTTTCACTTCGCGCAGCTCGAAACGCGCACCGCAACCGGCGCCGTGCGCGAGTTCGGGCAGGGCATTCGAGATGCCGCCGGCGCCGACGTCGTGGATCGAAAGGATCGGATTGCCGTCGCCGGCCTGCGTGCCGTCGCCCTTGGGCGTTCCCATCTGCCAGCAGCGGTCGATCACTTCCTGCGCGCGGCGCTGGATTTCCGGGTTGCCGCGCTGCACCGAGGCGAAATCGAGGTCTTCGCTATTGCTGCCGGTGCTCATCGAGCTCGCGGCGCCGCCGCCGAGGCCGATCAGCATGCCGGGACCGCCGAGCTGGACAAGCAGCGTGCCGGCCGGGAAAGACTCGGCCTTGAACGACTGGCTGTCCTCAATGTTGCCGAGCCCGCCGGCAATCATGATCGGCTTGTGGTAGCCCTTGACTTCGCCGGCCACGTCCTGCTCGTAGGTACGAAAATAGCCGGCCAGGTTCGGACGGCCGAATTCATTGTTGAACGCCGCCGCGCCGATCGGCCCTTCGAGCATGATCGCCAGCGCCGAGGCGATGCGCGACGGGCGGCCGTAGTCGGCGGTTTGCGCCTCCCACGGCTGCGGTGCGGCGGGGATGTTCAGGTTGGATACCGAAAAGCCGCACAGGCCGGCCTTCGGCTTCGAGCCGCGGCCGGTCGCGCCCTCGTCGCGGATCTCGCCGCCCGAGCCGGTCGCGGCGCCAGGGAACGGCGAAATCGCCGTCGGGTGATTGTGCGTCTCGACCTTCATCAGGACGTGCGTCAGCGCGTCGCCGTAGGCGTAACCGCCGTCGGCGCGCGGATGGAAGCGCGGCACCGTCGCGCCTTCGATCACCGACGAGTTGTCGGAATAGGCGACGACCGTGCCTTGCGGGTGCGCCTTGTGCGTCTCGCGGATCATGCCGAACAGCGTTTCCTCGCGCGGCGCACCGTCGATCACCCACGAGGCGTTGAAGATCTTGTGCCGGCAATGCTCGGAGTTGGCCTGCGCGAACATCATCAGCTCGACGTCGGTCGGGTTGCGCCCGGTCTTGACGAAGAGGTCGACCAGGTAATCGATCTCGTCCTCCGACAGCGCGAGGCCCAGCCGGCGGTTGGCATCGACCAGCGCGGCACGGCCGCCGGTGAGCAGATCGACGCTGGCCAGCGGCTGCGGCGCGAAGTGGCGGAAGAGATCGGCGCTCTGCGCGAAGTCGCCGAGCACGGTTTCGGTCATCCGGTCGTGGATCAGGCCGGCGATGCGCGCCCGCTGATCGGCGGAAAGCGCGCCCCGCTTTGTCCCGACGCGGAAAGCGACGCCGCGCTCGATGCGCTCGATGGCGTCGATACCGCTGTTCCAAGCGATGTCGGTCGCCTTCGACGACCACGGCGAGATGGTGCCGACGCGCGGCGCGACGAGGAACAGCTCACCGCCGGCATCGCCCGCCTCGGGCTGCTCGCCAAGCAGTGCCGCGAGTTGCTCGCGCTGCCCGGCAACGAGCGGCCGGCCGAGCGCGGCGAAGTGCCAGTACTCGGCGCCGAGCACGCTGGCGCCCGGCACCAGCGCCGAAAGCTGTTGCTGCAAACCCTGCAGACGGAAAGCGGAAAAAGCGGGAGCCCCGCGAAGATAAATGATGTCGGCCATGGTCTGCAGCGAAAAGAGACTGAAAAACGGAAAAACCGCATTGAAACAGCGGAAAACGCCATTATAGCCCAGCGGCGCAGCCCCCTGTGCGACGCCGCCTTACTTCACCGGTACGGCAAAAAGGCTCGCCTCCCCGGCAAGCGACCTGGCTCGTTACCGATCAAACGGCACGAACCAGCCCGCCGTAGGCAAGCACTTTCGCGTCGGCGCTCAGCAAGACCAGCGGCTCGATCATCGATTGCGCCACCAGCAATCGGTCGAACGGATCCTTATGATCATTCAACAGCGGCAATCTGGCCACTTGCGCCGCATGTGCCGTTGATACGGGCAATTCAACGAAGCCGCTGTCCTTGATCGCACGCGCCATTTCCTCGGCATCGGCATCGATTTTGCCCAGCGCCGACTTGATGGCCACTTCCCAGATCGAAGCCGCCGACACATAGACAGCGTCGGCTTCCTCGATCGTCGCCCGGGCAACCGGCGTCAGGCGCGGATCGTCAGTCACGGCCCAGATGAAAACATGCGTATCCAGAAGAATGCGCATTACCGGCCCTCAAACCCGGCGAGCACCGCATCGGGCAGCGGCTCGTCAAAATCCGCCGCAACCCGCACCTTTCCCTTGAGCACACCAAAACGGACCGGTGTCTTTTTTGGCTCGATCGACGTAAGCCTCGCCACCTGCTTGCCGCCACGCGCGATGATGACGTCCTGACCCGACTCGGCCTGCTCGACGTATTTTGAAAAGTGGGTTTTGGCTTCGTAGATATTGACCTGTTCCATGGCAACGCCCTCTTGTTGATCAGGTCTAGTCTAGTCGAAGCCAATACCAAGTCAAGCGGCACGGGATGCGGGAAATCAAAGCCTGGACTAGATTGGCACCCAGACAAGCGCCACTTCTATGGTGCTAGTATCCTGACATGAACCAGCGCCCTCCTCACTCCGAACCGCTCTACCGCGCCGCCGAACTGCGCGCCGTCGAAACCGCTGCCGCCGCGCAGCCGCTGATGCAGCGCGCCGGACTGGCGGCGGCCGACCTTGCGACGGCGCTCTGCCGCGACCGGGGCGCGGCGATCCTGATCCTTGCCGGTCCCGGCAACAACGGCGGCGACGCCTTCGCGGCGGCGCTTCACCTGCGCCAGCGCTTTTTCGAGGTCAGCGTCGTTTTTGCCGGCGAAGCCAGCCGGCTGCCGGACGATGCGGCGGCGGCCTGCCGGCGCTACCTTGCCGGCGGCGGCAGCACGCTGGACGGCATTCCCGAGGCCTCGCGCTGGGCGCTGATCATCGACGGACTGTTCGGCATCGGCCTGCAACGCGAGGTCGCCGGCCGGCACGCCGAACTGGTCGCTACCGCCAATGCGCTGGCCGCCCGCGACCGCTGCCCGCTGCTTGCGCTCGACTGCCCGAGCGGCCTCGACGCCGACACCGGCACACGGCGCGGCGCAACGATACGCGCCAGCCACACGATCAGCTTCATCGCCGGCAAGCCGGGGCTCTATACCGGCGACGGCCCGGACTGCTGCGGCGAAGTTTCCATCGCACGACTCGATCTCGACGCCCCGGCACTCGTCGCAGCGCCGGGGGCGACCATCGGCCGCGGGCTTTTTGCCGCGCAACTGCAGCCGCGCACGCGCAACAGCCACAAGGGCAGCCACGGCGACGCCGGCATTCTCGGC
>JBAQRB010000201.1:0-16423 GCA_049295655.1 Rhodocyclaceae bacterium | reverse complement strand
ATACGTGCAGCAGGCGGAAAGCGGCCTTTTCGGCGTCGCTGATCGTCCCGAAGTAGGCCCGAACGCATTCGAGCAGGTTGAAGGTGGAAACGATATTGGTCTGGATGAATTCGCCGGGACCGTGGATCGAGCGATCGACGTGGCTCTCTGCGGCAAAATTGACGACGGCACGCGGCCGGTGTTGCGCGAGCAGCGCCGCAACCACGGTGCTGTCGCCGATGTCCGTCCGCACGAAGACGTGGCGCGGATCGCCGTGCAGCGCGGCAAGGTTTTCGAGGTTGCCGGCGTAAGTCAGCTTGTCGAGATTGAGCACCGGCTCGTCGCAGCCGCGCAGCCAGTCGAGAACGAAATTCGAGCCGATGAAACCGGCACCGCCAGTGACCAGAATCATGCGAGACCCTCCCGGAAAAACACCTTAGTCATGATAAGTGCGAAACCAATCGACGAAGCGCCCAACACCGGATTCGATCGACGTTTTCGGCGCAAAGCCGACCCACTCGGCCAGCCGCTTCGTCTCGGCGTAGGTCGCCGGCACGTCGCCGTCCTGCATCGGCAGGAAGCGCTTGATTGCCGGCCGGCCAAGTGCCGCCTCGAGAATTTCGATGAAGTGCAGCAGGGCCACCGGCTCGCTGTTGCCGATGTTGAACAGGCGATGCGGCCCCAGCGCGCTGCCCGCATCGGGCGCCAGCCGGTCGAAGGCCGGATCGGGCGTCGCCGGCTTGTCGAGGACGCGGACGACGCCCTCGACGATGTCGTCGATGTAGGTGAAGTCGCGCAGCATGTCGCCATGGTTGAAGACATCGATGGTTTCACCACGCAGGATTTTCTCCGTGAAACTCCAGTAAGCCATGTCCGGCCGGCCCCACGGGCCATAAACCGTAAAAAAGCGCAGCCCCGTGGCCGGCAGGCCGTACAGATGGCTGTAAGCATGCGCCATCAACTCGTTCGACTTCTTGGTGGCGGCGTATAGGCTGACCGGATGATCGACGGCATCGCCCTCGGCGAACGGCATCTTGGCGTTGCCGCCATAAACGCTCGAACTGCTGGCATAGACCAGGTGGTCGACGGCGCCGTGCCGGCAGCCTTCGAGGATATTGACGAAACCGAGCAGATTCGATTGCGCGTAGGCCAGCGGGTTTTTCAGCGAATAGCGCACACCGGCCTGCGCCGCGAGATGGACGACGCGATCGAAACGCTCGCTGGCAAACAGGCCGGCAAGCTGCGCCGAATCCGCGATATCGAGCAGCAGGAAGCAAAAGCCCGGCGTCCCTTCGAGGCGCGACAGGCGCGCCGTCTTCAGGCCGACGTCGTAATAGTCGTTGAGGTTGTCGATGCCGACCACTTCGTCGCCACGCGCGAGCAGGCGCTCGCAGACATACATGCCGATGAATCCGGCGGCGCCGGTGACGAGAACTTTCAAGAGCGCGTTTCCTTGCGTTGCAATTCGATCATCTTCGCATATTTGCTGAAGCTGTTGAAACAGCCGATGACCGTGTGGATGAAGCCCGGCAGGCCGTCGAGGAAGCCGCGGCGCAGCGCATAGAATTTGACGAAACGGACGAGTGGACTGAGCAGCAGCTTGGCGCCCGAGGCACGCTTGCCGGCGGCAAATGCCGCTTCGGCGGCCAGCGAGGTATAGCGATTCTGCTTGCCGAGGTAGGCCGCGATGGTTTCGGCCGAATCGTGCAGCAGGTCGCCGTCGAGCGTGGCGACTGCGCCCTGCGCCAGCACGTGCTCGTGCACCATGTCGTCCGACCAGCGTGCCTGGTGGCGGTCAAAAAGGCGCAGGTTCCAGTCCGGATAGCCTTCGCCGTGTCGCAGATAGCGCCCGAGAAAACGGTTGCGGCGGGCAAAGCGATAGGCGCCGCAAGCCGGCGCCTGCAGCGCGGACGCGATCGCCGCGCGCAATTCGGGGGTCACCCGCTCGTCGGCGTCGAGGCACAGCACCCAGTCGTTCGCCGCCTGCCCGACGGCAAACTGTTTCTGCGGCCCGAAACCCAGCCAGTCCTGCTGCACGACGCGCGCGCCGTGGCGTGCGGCGAGTTCGAGCGTTGCATCGCTGCTGCCCGAATCGACGACGACGATCTCGTCGGCAAAACCGACGCTTTGCAGGCACGGCTCGAGTTGCGCCGCGGCGTTGAGCGTGATCAGGACAACCGACAGGGATTCGCGCTGCGTCATCGATTCGTTTCTGGCGGAGTCGGCGGTGGACAAGGCACCGGGATGGGCCGGCGCGACGCGCCATGGCAGGCCCGACAGTCTACCAGACTCGGATGCGGACGATATAATGCGCCTCGCCATGAAAATCCTGCTGATCAAGACCTCGTCGATGGGCGACCTCGTCCATAACTGCCCGGTCGTCACCGACATCCTCGCCCACTTTCCGGCGGCCCGCATCGACTGGGTTGCCGAAGAGGCCTACCAGGCGATCCCGCGCCTCCACCCCGGTGTCGAACGCGTCATCCCGGTCGCCTGGCGGCGCTGGCGCAAGCACCTGCTGCAGGAAGCGACCTGGCGCGAAATGGGCGAATTCAAGCGCAGCCTGCGCGAAGTCCAATACGACATGGTGCTCGATACGCAGGGGCTGTGGAAGAGCGTCGCCATCGCCCGGCTTTCCGACAACGGCGCGATTGTCGGCGGCGACCGGCAGAGCATCAAGGAGGGCGGCGCCGCCTTCTTCTACGACAAGCGCCTGCCGATCGCCAGGTCGCGCCACGTCATCGACCGCTGCCGCGCGGTGGCCGCCGGCGCGCTCGGCTACGCGATCGACACGCCGCCGCGCTACGGCATCCGCGCCGAAGCGCTCGTTGCCGACTGGCTACCGCAACGCGCCTACGCGGTCCTGATGCACGCCGCCAGCCGCCCCGAGAAACTCTGGCCGGACGAACACTGGATCGCCGTCGGCCGTCATCTGCTGGCGCACGGCATCCATGCCGTCCTGCCCTGGGGCAACCAGGACGAAGAAGCGCGCAGCCATCGCCTGGCGGCGGCGCTCGACGGCGCGCTCGTGCCGCCGCTGATGGACCTCGCGACGGCCGCGCGTTTTCTCTCCGGGGCGACGCTGGTCGTTGGACTCGATACCGGCTTCACCCACTTTGCCGCCGCGCTGGGCCGGCCGACGATCGGCATTTTCTGCGATTCGGACGGCGAGCAGGCGGCTGTCTTCGGCGACGGCGAGTGCGCGAGCTTCGGCAGGAAAGGCGCGCCGCCGCCGGTCGCGACGATCATCGAGACGCTCGACCGGATGCTGCGCAATCTCGGACCGACGCCATGATCGCGCGCGCGCTGTACAGCGCGCTGTTCTACCTCGCGACGCCCGCCGTGCTGCTGCGCCTGTGGTGGCGCGCACGTCGGCAGCCCGCCTATCTGCAGCAGGTCGGCGAACGCTACGGCCTCTACCCGCAGGACGCCCCCGCCCCGCTGATCTGGCTGCACGCCGTCTCGGTCGGCGAAACGCGCGCCGCCGAACCCCTGATCGCCGCCCTGCTCGCCAAGTGGCCCGGGCACCATCTGCTGCTCACGCACATGACGCCGACCGGGCGCGAAACCGGCGCCATCTACGTCGAACGCTTCCCGGGGCGCGTCACGCAGGCCTACCTGCCCTACGACCTGCCGGACGGCGTGCAGCACTTCCTCGATCATTTCCGGCCGATCATCGGCCTCTTGATGGAAACCGAGCTGTGGCCCAACCTGATCGCCGCGGCGAAAAAGCGCCAGTTGCCGATCGCCTTGGTCAACGCCCGCCTGTCGGCGCGCTCGCAACGCGGCTACCGACGCTTCGCCGCCCTGTCGCGCCCCGCTTTCGCCGCGCTCTCTTTCGTCAGCGCGCAGAGTGCGGCCGACGCCGAACGGCTCAGCGCGCTCGGCGCGCCGGCGGTTTCGGTGAGCGGCAACCTCAAATTCGACGTCGCACCGCCTGAGGAAAAACTGCAGCAGGGACGGCAATGGAGGGCAGCGCTTGCAGCGCAAGGCCCGCGCCCGCTCTGGCTGGCGGCCAGCACGCGCGACGGCGAGGAAGCGCTGATTGTCGACGCGCTGGCAAAAATCGACGTCCCGGGACTCCTCTTGCTGCTCGTCCCGCGCCACCCGCAGCGCTTCGACGAAGTGGCCGCGCTGCTCCGCGAACGCGGCCTGCCGTTCTGCCGGCGCAGCGAAGGCACGCTACCGGACAGGGAAACGCGCGTCTGGCTCGGCGACAGCATGGGCGAAATGGTGGCCTACTATGCGGCGGCCGATCTCGCGCTGATCGGCGGCAGCCTGCTGCCCTTCGGCGGACAGAACCTGATCGAAGCGGCGGCCTGCGGCTGCCCGGCGCTGGTCGGCCCGCACACCTTCAACTTCGCGCAGGCGACCGACGACGCCATCGCCTGCGGCGCGGCGCAACGCGTGAACGACATCGGCGCAGCCGCCAAGGCCGTTGCCGAACTGTTTGCTCAAGGTGAAAAACTACAGGAGATGCGCGACGCGGCGCTGGTTTTCAGCCAGTCGCATCGCGGCGCGACACAGCGCACCATGGCGCTGATCCGGGAAACGATGCGCCGCTAGCCGCCTTTTTGGATATGGCCGGAGAGTGGCGTATTTACCACAGAAACAAACGCTGGTATCAACATTGGCTTGCAGCCTGGCGGCAGAAACCGCCGAGCCGCCGGAGACGCGGCTCAGCGGGCGGCGAACAAGGCGCTGACCTGCTGCAGATCGTCCTCGCCGAGCGTGCCGACGGCAGCCTTCAGCTTGAGCTGGGCAAGCAGCGTGTCGAAACGCGCCTTGACCAGATCGCGCCTCGTCGAATAGACCTGCTGCTCGGCATTGAGCACGTCGATGTTGATGCGCACGCCGACTTCGTAGCCGAGCTTGTTCGACTCGAGCGCGCTGCCGCTCGAGACCAGCGCGGCTTCCAGCGCCCTGACCTGCGCCAGACCGCTGACCACGCCGAGGTAGGCCTGGCGCGCCGCGAGCGCGGCGCTGCGCTTGGCGTTTTCCAGCGTCGCCTGCGCCGCACTGCGGTTGGCGGCCGCTTCGCGGACCTTCGAATTGACCGAGCCGCCCTGGAAGATCGGGATATTGAGCTGCAGGCCGATATTGCGCGTTGCGATCTCCGCACGCGCAGCACCGAACTGCGACGCGCCCGCGACGCTCTCACCGTAGTTGGCGACGACGTCGAGCGTCGGGTAGTGTCCGGCACGGTTGCGCGCGACTTCCGTGTCGGCGATCTCGGCCGCGGCCTGCTGCGCCTGCACGGCAAAGCTGCCCTTCTCGGCCGCATCGACCCACTTGTCCATGCTCGCCGGTTGCGGCGGGCTCAGCGTGGCCTGCGGCTTGAGCGGGCTGAGTTCGCCCGCCTCCTTGCCGACGACGACGCGCAAGGCGTAGCGCTTGACCTCGAGATCGCTCTCGGCGGCGATTTCCTGCGCACTCGCCAGGTCGAAGCGCGACTGCGCCTCGTGCGAATCGGTGATCGTCGCCGTGCCGACCTCGAAGTTCTTTTTCGCCTGCTCGAGCTGCTGCGCGATCGCCGTCTTGTTGGCCTGCACCGCGCGCAGATTCTCCTGCGCGTTGAGCACGTCGAAATAGGCCTGCGCGACGCGCAGGATCAGATCCTGCCCGGCCTGGGCGAAATTGGCCTCGGCCTGCACGACCTGCATTTTCGCCTGGCCGTACTGCAGGTAGTTCTGCCAGCGGAAAAGCGGCTGCGTGAGATTGACGTTGTAGCCGTTGCCGTTGAACTTGCGGTCGATACCGGTGTAGGTGTTTTCGTTCCACGTCGTGTTGGCGCTCGCGCCGATCGTCGGCAACAGCCCGGCCAGCCCCTGCGGCGCCTTCTCGCGGCCGGCCTCGACGGTGGCGCGGGCGGCGGCGTACTGCGCGTCGTTGCCCAGCGCTTCGCGGTAGACCTGCATCAGGTCGGCCGCGAGCACCGGCGCGGCGACCAGCAGCGTCGCCAGCAGGAAGGGGAGTCTTTTCATCGAACGCATCGGATCATCCCGCTTTCAGTATTGCCGCATGCCCGGATCGACGTCGCGTGCCCATGCGTCGACCCCGCCGGCGAGGTTGTAGATCGAAAGGAAACCGTCGTTCTCGAGAAACATCGCCACCTGCAGGCTGCGCACGCCGTGGTGGCAGATCACCACCACGTCCGCCTCGTCATCGAGTTCCTGCAGCCGCGCCGGCACCGTAGACATCGGCATCGGCGTCGATCCGGGCAGGTGACACAACTCGTACTCCCAGGACTCGCGCACGTCGAGGAGAAGCGGCTTTGGCCGCCGCTCCTTGCCGTCATTCTCCGGGCCGCCGCATTCTGCGATCCAGTCCGCCAGCTGACGTGCCGATAGCTGCTGCATTCGTCTCTTGAAAGCTCAGAAAGCGAACTGTTCGCGCTGCGGCGCATTGACCAGCGGCGCGACGACGGTTTCAAAAAGATTGATCGTGTTGAACGCGTCCTCGGCGGTACGCGTCACCAGCTGCGCGTGCATCACCGGCAACTCGCCGACGACGGCCACCAGACGGCCGCCGACCTTGAGCTGGGCGAGGAGCTCGGGCGGCAATACCGGCATCGATGCGGAAACGATGATCGCATCGTAGGGCGCCTGCGCCGGCCAGCCGCGCGAGGCGTCGCCACGCTGCACGCTGGCGTTGGCGACCCCGGCGCGCTGCAGATTGCCCTGCGCGAACGCGACCAGCTCCGGATCGATTTCAACGGAGTAGACGTATTCGGCCCGGGTCGCCAGCAGCGCGGCCATGTAGCCGCTGCCGCTGCCGATTTCGAGAACGATATCGGTGTTCTTGAGGCTCAGTTCCTGCAGCAGACGCGCCTCGATCTTCGGTTCGAGCATCGTCTGGCCGGCTTCGCCCTTGCTGCCGGTTTTTCCAATTGGCAGTTCGATGTCGGCAAAGGCCAGCGCGCGATGCGCGGCCGGCACGAAATCCTCGCGCTTGACGATCGACAAGACACGCAGCACCTCGGGATCCAGGACCTCCCAAGGGCGAATCTGCTGTTCGATCATGTTGAAACGCGCCTGCTCAACATCCATACCCATCATCGCTGTCATCACATTCCCCGTCACAAATTTTATATTAGCACAAACTAATATACGTTTCCAATCAACGGACGATTATACCTTAGCCGCCTGCGGCGCAGCAGACCCCGGCGTCACCCGATACCACGCGGCATAGAGCGCCGGCAGGAAGAGCAGGGTGAGCAACGTGGCGACGATCAGCCCGCCCATGATGGCGACCGCCATCGGCCCCCAGAAGACGCTGCGCGTCAGCGGGATCATCGCCAGGATGGCCGCCGCCGCGGTCAGCATGATCGGCCGGAAGCGGCGCACGGTCGATCCGACGATCGCCTCCCAGGTCGGCTTGCCGGCCTTTTCGTCCTGCTCGATCTGGTCGACGAGGATCACCGAGTTGCGCATGATCATCCCCGACAGCGCGATGACGCCGAGGTTGGCGACGAAGCCGAAGGGCACCTGGAAAACGAGCAGCGCGATCGCCACGCCGATCAGACCGAGCGGCGCGGTGAGCAGCACGAGGATCGTCCGGCCGATGCTCTGCAGCTGGATCATCAGCAAGGTCACGACGCCAGCGAGCATCAGCGGCATCACCGCCTTGATCGAATCCTCGCCCTTGGCCGACTCCTCGGTCGCGCCGCCGAGTTCGATGCGAAAGCCCGGCGGCAGCTTGCCGCGCAGCGCGGCGAGCTGCGGATCGATCTGCGCCGAGACGACCGGCGCCTGCGTGCCGTCGCGGATGTCGGCGCGCACCGTCACGGTCGGCAGGCGATTGCGCCGCCAGACGAGGCCCTCCTCGAGCTCGTAGCGGATCTTCGCCACCTGCGCGAGCGGCACATAGCGCCCGCTGGCGGTCGGGATGTTGATGTCGGCCAGCGCGGCAAGCCGCGAACGCTCGTCGCCGGTCGTCCGCGCGACGACGTCGATCAGTTGGTCGCCTTCGCGCAGCTGCGTCACGTTCATGCCGACCAGCGCCGAATTGAGGAAGCTCGCCAGCTCCTGCGAACTGATGCCGAGCGCCCGCGCGCGGTCCTGGTCGATGTCGAGACGAATCGCCTTGCCCATCTCGTTCCAGTCGAAATTCACGTCCTTGACGTGCGGGTTGGCGCGCATCACCGCGGCGACCTCCTCGGCCGTGCGGCGCAACTCGCCGATGTTCTCGCCGGAAACGCGGAACTGGATCGGATAGCCGACCGGCGGGCCGTTCTCGAGGCGCAGCACGCGCGCGCGCAGGCCGCTCCACTCGCCATTCTCGTCGGAAAAATTCTGCTCGAGGCGCAGTTTCAGATCCTCGCGCGCCTTGATGTCGTGGGTCACCACGACGAACTGGGCGAAGTTGTCGTTGAACAGCTGCTGGTCGAGCGGCAGGTAGAAACGCGGACTGCCGTTGCCGATGTAGCTGGCGAAATGCTTGACCGACGAACGCATCTGCGGATCGTTGAGCAGCAGTTGCTCGACCTTTCTCGCCTGCGTTTCGGTGGCCTTCAGCGAAGCGCCCTGCGGCAGCCACAGATCGACCAGCAACTCGGTGCGGCTCGACGCCGGGAAGAACTGCTTCTGCACACCGGTGCCGAGCACGACCAGCGATAGAACGAAAGCTGCCAGCGTCGCGCAGATCACCAGCCAGCGCCGCCGCACGCACCACTCGACGCTGGCGCGCACGCGGCGGTAGAAGGGCGTCCCGTAAATATCGTCGCCGTGCTGCTGCGCTCTGGCGAGCAGCAGCTTCGGATCGAGCAGCTTGTAGCCGAGATACGGCGTGAACACGACGGCGACCAGCCACGAGACGACCAGGGCGATGCTCACCACGGCAAAAATCGAGAAGGTGTATTCGCCGGCGGCGGACTTGGCGAAACCGACCGGCGTGAATCCGGCGGCGGTAATCAGCGTCCCGGTCAGCATCGGGAAAGCCGTCGAGGTATAGGCGAAGGTCGCCGCACGGAAGCGGTCCCAGCCCTGCTCCATCTTGACGACCATCATCTCGACGGCAATGATCGCGTCGTCGACCAAGAGGCCCAGCGCGATGATCAGCGCGCCGAGCGAGATGCGCTGCAGGTCGATGCCGAACACCGCCATCAGCAGGAAGGTGATCGCCAGCACCAGCGGAATCGACAGCGCGACGACGGCGCCGGTACGCATGCCGAGACTCAGGAAGGAGACGGCGAGAACGATCACCACAGCCTCGGCGAGCGACGACATGAAGAGCGTGATCGATTCGCGGACGATTTCCGGCTGGTCGGCGACGACGTGGATGTCGATGCCCAGCGCCAGATCCTTCTGCAACCGGGCGACCTCGCCGCGCAGGCGGTCGCCGAGCTTGATCACGTCGCTGCCGCGGTTCATCGCGACGGCAATGCCGATCGCGTCCTGCCCCCGGACGCGCATGCGCGGCGTCGGCGGCTCGGCAAAGCCGCGCTTGACGGTGGCGATGTCGCCGAGCCGGAAGAGCCGTCCGCCGGCCTGGATGCCGATCTCGCGGATGCTTTCGGGCGAGGCGAAATCGCCCGAGACGCGGATCTGCACGCGATCCGACGCGGTCTCGTAATAGCCGGCCGGCGTCATCGCGTTCTGCTTCTGCAGCGCCTCGAAAATGGCCAGCGGATTGAGGCCCAGCGTCGCGAGCTTGGCGTGCGAAATCTCGATGAAGACCTTCTCGTCCTGCACGCCGATCAGTTCGACCTTCTTGACGTCGGCCACCTGCCGCAGCTCGCGCGCGATACGGTCGGCCTCGCGGCGCAGCGCCGCCAGATCGAACCCGTCGCCGGTCAGCGCGAAGATGTTGATGAAGGTCTCGCCGAATTCGTCGTTGATGAACGGCCCCTGCACGCCGGCCGGCAGCGTGTGATTGATGTCGCCGATCTTCTTGCGCACCTGGTACCAGGTTTCCGGCACGTCCTTTTTCGGCGTGTAGTCCTTGAGGACGATGAAAACCAGCGACTCGCCGGCCTTCGAGCTCGAGCGCACGACATCGACCCACGGCGCTTCCTGCAATTTCTTCTCGATGCGCTCGGTGACCTGCAGCTCGACCTCGCGCGCCGTGGCGCCCGGCCACAGCGTGCGAACGACCATCGCCTTGAAAGTGAAATCCGGGTCCTCGGCGCGCCCGAGCTTGAAATAGGAGAGCGCGCCGCCAAGCATCAGTACGACGATCAGGTAGGCGACCATCGAACGGTGGCGCAGCGCCCATTCGGAAAGATTGAGATGGGTCATCGGGCCGGCGCCGCTTCGGCGACTTTCACCTTCTCGCCGGCCGAGAGCTTATGCACGCCGGCGACCACCACGCGCTCGCCCGCGCTGACGCCGCCGGCGAGCAGCGCCGAGGTTTCGCCATAGGAGGCGATCTCGACCGGGCGCAAGGCGACGCTCTGCCCGGCATCGACCACCCACAGCGCCGGCTTGCCGTCCTTCTGGAAGATCGCCGTGAGCGGCACGCTGAGGCGCGCGTCGCCGCCCGTTCGCCGGAAATGGACGTTGGCCGTCATGCCGAGCAGCACGCGGCGGTCCGGGGCGACAATCGCGACGCGCGCCGCGTAGGTGCGCGTCGCCGGATCGGCAACGGCCGACAGCTCGCGCAGAACGCCCCGGAAACTCGCCTTGTCGTCGGACCACAGGGTGATCTCCGCTTCGCCCAGCGCGCGCACCCCGGGCATGCGCGACTCCGGGATGGCGATCGCCACCTCGAGTGTATCGGGCCGCGCCACCCGGAAAACGGTCTGCCCGGCAGCGACCACCTGCCCGGCTTCGCCGGCGACCAGCGCGACGACGCCGGCCTGATCGGCTTTCAGCAGCGTATAGCCGCCCTGGTTGTGCGCCAGGCTGGCCTGCGCCTGTGCGGACTTGAGCGCGGCTTCCCTGGCGTCGAGCGCGGCGGCGCTGACGAAATTTTTCGTGCGCAGATCGCGGTAGCGCCGCGCTTCGGCATCGGCCAGCACCAGCTGCGCATCGGCGGCCGCTGCCGACAAGGCCGTATCGGCCGGATCGAGCCGGGCCAGAACGTCGCCGGCCTTGACCTGCGCGCCGGCATCGACCAGGCGCGCCGAAATTTTCCCGGGGATGCGGAAGCCCAGCGCGGTCTCGTAGCGCGAACGCACTTCGCCGGAATAGGTCGCCCCTTCGCTCCCCGTCTCGCTGCCCGCCGCTTTGCTCGCTGCTTTGCCCGTTGTTTCGCCACTACTTTCGCCGAGCACCCGGGTCAGCACCGGACGCAAGGGCTCGGGCGGCGGCACGGCCTGGCCGCAGGCGGCGAGGACGACCAGCACGGGCAGGAACGCCGTCAGGCGACGCCACCCCGGAAAGGAATTTTCCTGCAATGTCATGGTTTGGCTCCGGCAGGACACAGACCATGAACGAGCAGGTCGAAATGTGTGTCGAGATAGGTTTCGGGATCGCTCTGCCGCCCGCAGAAACACAGCGAGAAGCGCCAGATGACGAGCATCAGGAGCGGCGCGATGATCACGTCAATCGCCGTTTCGACGTCGAGCGGACGGAACTCGCCGCTCGCGATGCCGCGCTGCAGCGCCGTGCGCAGCAGCGCACGGCCGCGCACGATCACCTCGTCGTGGTAGTACTGTGCAACGTCGGGAAAATTGCGCGACTCGGAAATGATCAGCTTCGGGACACCGGCCAGCCGGGTCGCGCCAATCGCCTGCCACCAGCCAAAGAGCAACTCGCGCAACAGCCCGACGGCCGGACCGCCGTAGGCGGCAACCCGCACTTCGGCGGCGGCCAGCGTCGGCACGATGCCCTCGGCGATCACCGCCTTGAACAGCGCTTCCTTGCTGTCGAAGTACAGATAAAGCGTGCCTTTCGAGACGCCGGCACGCGCCGCCACGTCGTCGAGCCGTGTCGCGGAAAATCCTTTTTCGACGAAAAGGTCGAGCGCGGCCGAGGTCAACTCGGCAGGGCGGGCGTCCTTGCGTCGACGGCGCGTCGTTTTGCTTTCCTCAAGTGCTTGCGGAGCGGCAGAAACACCCATGTTATTGACAACGCCGTAATGACTGACCGGTCAGTAATGTACCCGGCGAGAAAGCGGAAGTCAATTGCGCCGCAGCCGGCCGGCGTTCAACCCCGGCGCACGCTCAGCGCAGGATGCCAGAGCGCCAGCAGGGTCGCTGCGTCGATCCGGCCAAGCACGCGATTGCTGCTCGCCAGCAAGGTGACGCCGCCGTTTTCGATACGCATCCCGGCAACGTCGCGCGCATCGAGCGGGATGCGCTTCTGCAGCGCCAGGCGGTGCGCATCGTGCACATAGGCCGCGTCGGCACCGAGCACCCAGAGCCGGCCACGCACCGGGTCGAGCTGAATGTCGCGCACACTCGAGCGCTCGAAAGTGCGCGTCTGTGCAACGGGAACCGGCGCGCCGCCCAGATGGAAGGCGCGCACGCTGCCGATCCGCTCATCGGCGATAAAGAGCAGGCGCTGCTCGGGCCACTCGACGATCGTCTGGCGCGGCGCCGAGCGCTCGGTCGGCAGACAGGCGGCAAGCCAGGGGATGAGCAGAACCGGCAACAGGCACTGGCGGATGCGGTATCCGGACATGGCGCTCTCCAAAAGACAAATTGACCGAGAGCTGACAATAACGGACACTTTGACGACACCACAGATACGCTTTGGCGAAAACAGGGCGCACCGTACCGGCTGGAGCGCCGGTACGGTGCGCTCCCCACGGCAGTCACGAGGAAAAAAACATGCTGCTCAGCCTGAATAGCGAATCGCCGGTTGCGCTGGTCGACCAGATCGTCGGCGGCATCCGCCGCCAGATTGATGACCGGCTGCTGCGCCCCGGCATGCGCCTGGCGCCGATCCGCGGCTTTGCCGAACAGAATAAGGTCAGCCGTTTCACGGTCGTCGAGGCCTACGACCGGCTGGTGGCGCTCGGCTATCTGCAGTCGCGCCGCGGGTCGGGTTTTTTTGTCGCGCCACGACCGTCGGCACTGCCCGCCGAGCAGCGCGGCGGCGACGTCATGCGCGACTTCGGCAATGCCGGCGTCCTGCTCGAGGAGACGGGCGGGCGCCTGAAGGTCGGCGCCGGCTGGCTGCCGCCCGAATGGCTCGACGAGGCCGGCGTGCGGCGCAACATCCGCAGCCTGGCGCGCCGCGGCGACGCCAGGGTGACGAGCTACGGCGCGCCGTTCGGCTACCGGCCGCTGCGCGATCACTTGCAGTTCAGGCTCGGCGAACTCGGCATCGGCGCCCGGCCGAGCCAGATCGTTCTGACGCACGGCGCGACGCAGGCGCTCGACCTGGTCGCCCGCTACCTGCTCAAGGCCGGCGACTGCGTTTTCGTCGACGATCCGGGCTACTGGAACCTGTTCGCCAACCTGCGCCTCTACGGCGTCAACCTGGTCGGCATACCGCGCACGGCAGGCGGCCCCGACCCCGACGCGCTCGAAGCCCTGCTCGCCGAGCACCGCCCGAAAGCCTTCTTCACGCACTCGGTGCTGCACAACCCGACGTCAGGCAACCTCTCGCCGGCCAACGCATTCCGCATACTGCAGCTGGCCGACAAGCACGATTTCCTGATCGTCGAGGACGATGCCTACGGCGATTTCCACCCCGGCCCGGCCACCCGCCTTGCGCAACTCGACCAGTTGCGCCGCGTGATTTACGTCGGCAGCTTCGCGAAAACGCTGTCGGCCAGCCTGCGCGTCGGCTTTCTCGCCTGCGACCCGGAGCTGGCGGCGAACCTGAGCGACGTGAAAATCGTCAGCGCCCTATCAACCTCCGAGTTTTCCGAGCAGCTGGTCTACCTGATGCTGACCGAAGGGCATTACCGGAAATTCATCGACCGCATTCATGGCCGCCTTGCCGAGGCGACCGACCGCACGCTGCGCCTGCTCGAGCGCTGCGGCCTGTCGATCCATGCCGAACCGAAGGGCGGCATGTTCGTCTGGGCCGCAGCGCCGGGCGTCAATGACGCCGCCCGCCTCGCCAGCGACGCGGCGCAGGCCGGCATCCTGCTTGCGCCCGGCAACCTCTTCCGCCCGCAGATGCAGCCGTCGCCGTGCCTGCGCTTCAACGTCGCCTATGCGCCGGACGTCAGGCTAGAGCGCTTTCTCGGCGAAGCATTCAGGTGAGGATCAGCGCGACTCCTTGATCAGGCGCGACGCGGCCGGCTGAACCGGGCGGGCGTTGTTCCGGTAGAGACGGGAAAAAATCTGCAACTGCTCGGCTGAAATCTGCTGCGGCTGCTTGAGCACCAGCCAGAGCACGCCCTCGGAGCACGGCGGCGTGGTCAGCGACCCCATGTAGGTGTAGTAGCTGCGGTTGTCCGGCAACAGCCAGCCGAGGTCGAGCATCATCGACGGCGGCATCACCTCCTCGTTCTTCTCGAGCGGCAGGTTGTTCCACACCGTCTGGATCAGCGGATTCTCGCCGCCCTGCTCGAGCAGGACGGCAACCACGGCCAGCTTCCCATCGTCCGATTTATGGACGAGATGCGCGACCATGTCGAAGCGCTTCCCGTTGATCCGTTCTTCCGCCGGCCGGTGGAAATGGAACTGGACCAGCTGATAGCTTTTGCCGAGCAGGCTGATGCCGCCACCGCCCGCCAGCGAGACCTGCACCGTATGGCCGTTATCGACCACCCGGAAATTCGACGGGCGGTAGGCGAACTGGATCGGCTCGAGGTCGACGCGGATGCCGTCGCGGATATCGATCGGCGACTGTCGCTTGCCGCTGCTGCACGCGACATTGTCGCGACCGAGCTTGCCCCAGTTCTCGGGACCGCCCGCGCCTTCATACGACCAGTGGATTTTTGCATGGGCATGAGCCGCGCCCGGCGGGTGCGGGGCCGCTGCCTGCGCCATCCGCTGCGGCAATGCTGTCGTGCTGACCGAGGCGGGCAGAACAAGCGGGTGGGCTTCCGCTTCGGGCCTGGCGGGAACCGACGGCTGCATCTGCGCCACCGCCCGCTTCACGTCTTTCTGGATCAGCGCCTCATTCGCCTTGCGCAATTCGCCGGCGGCCGAACTCGCTTTTTCGGCCGTTTTTCCTGCCGCGGCCATGGCTTCGCCCCCCGATCTCGGGCGACAGGCCTCGCGCAACAACTTGTCGTCAAGGGTCCCGGAATGTACGGGCATCTCGAGCGGCGCCCTGACCTCCTCCTCGCGCAGCGGCTCGCCCTCGGCCCGGTAGTAGGCGCGCCGGACCGTGCTGACCGTCCGCGCATTGCAGTCGTAGCGGTTGAGCGCCTCGATGATGCGATACGACGAGGACGTTTTCGGGTCGTTGATCGGTTTTTCGAGAATGATCCGTCCGAGTGCCGTTATTTTTCCGCCTTCGACCTTCTTGATGCTGGCCTGATCGATTTCAACGCGCTTGCCTGGTTCGGCAAGGATCGTCTGCCACGCAGCCGAGGCAATGGCCGGCATCGCCAGCGCGCAAATCGCGGAAAAATATTTGAGATGCATCATCGGACTCCCTGTCGTTGTTTTTCTGCCCATCTGCGACATCACGGAAAAGATCGGCAAAACTTTAGCAGATCACCTGGCGCATATTGCCAATAGCCAGCAATTCCAGTAACTTGGACGGTCACGTTGGGGGTGCCGCGCCGGTGTCGGTGCGGCTGAGAGAGTCCCTTGGAACCTGTACGGGTCATGCCGTCGTAGGGAAGCGGGGCGTCACGCAATCGCGTGCGCCCATTTGCCCCACCTTGGCGCACCCTCCCGTTTTTGCCTGATTTTGCTTGATTGTCGCTACGCCGCCGCTTCGTCTTTCGCAAGGAAACACCATGAACGCCACCGAAAAATTCATCGCCGCCGACGCCCATGTGGACGCCGCCGCGATCGCCCCGCTGCCCAATTCGCGCAAGATCTACGTTGCCGGCAGCCGCCCCGACATCCGCGTGCCGATGCGCGAAATCACGCAGTCCGCGACCGATACCGCCTTCGGCGGCGAGCAGAACCCGCCGATCTACGTCTACGACTGCTCGGGGCCCTATTCCGACCCGCAGGCGACCATCGACATCCGCCAGGGCCTGCCGGCGCTGCGCGCACAATGGATCGCCGAGCGCGGCGACACCGAGGCGCTGGCCGACTTCACCTCCGACTTCGGCCGCGCGCGCGCCACTGACGCGGCGCTCGACGAACTGCGCTTTCCCGGCCTGCACAGGAAGCCCTTGCGCGCCAAGCAAGGAGCCAACGTCAGCCAGATGCACTACGCGCGCCAAGGCATCATCACGCCGGAAATGGAATACGTCGCGATCCGCGAGAACAACAACCGCCGCGCCTACGTCGAGCAGCTGAAGGCGTCCGGCCCGCAGGGCGAGCGCTTCGCCGAGATCCTCTGCCGCCAGCACCCCGGCCAGAGCTTCGGCGCGGCTATCCCCGACGAGATCACGCCCGAATTCGTTCGCTCCGAAGTCGCGCGCGGCCGCGCGATCATCCCGAACAACATCAACCACCCCGAATCCGAGC
>JBAQRB010000200.1:0-6552 GCA_049295655.1 Rhodocyclaceae bacterium | reverse complement strand
GCCAACGACTTTTCCCTGCTCAAGACAGACGCACCGCAACTGCAGCGCGTCTGTTTCAACGGCAAGACATCCGCCAGATTCGAACGCTGGTTTCGTGCGCAGGGCTACGCGACCCATGTCCTGCCGTCGAGCAGTCCGGCCTACACGCTGGCTTTCGAGCGCAAGCTCGAACTGTGGCGTATCGCCTGGACTGGCGAGCCCATCCAGCGCTGACCTCTCGTCGTTTTGCGATCCGGATGGGGCCGCTGTCGCCTTGTCGGGTATAGTCGGCGGATCATTTGCCTGGAATGCCGCCCATGTCGAACAAGACGGCCGCTGCCGTTCACGAACACCGTCTGACTCTGGCCGAAGTGCTGGCCATGCTGGTGGCCGACGGCCTGGTCGGCCAGCCCGAGAGCGATGCCCTGCTTGCCGAAAGCCGCCGGCAACGTCTGGAAGTGCATCCGCTGGTCATCGTGGCCGACCGCAAGTGGAAGTCGCTGCTGCCGCCGCATCGTCTGCTGGCCCTTGAGGAACTTTCAGCGTGGCTGGCCGGGCGGCTCGGGCTGGAATACGTGCACATCGACCCGCTGAAGGTCGATTTCACGGCGGTCACCGAGGTGATGTCGTCGGCCTACGCGACGCGGTTCGGCATCCTGCCGCTGCAGGTGACGACGCGCGAGGTGGTCTTCGCGACCGCGCAGCCCTTCCTGCGCGAATGGGAGAAGGAGCTCGCGCCCATCCTGCACAAGGAAATCCGCCGCGTCCTGGTCAACCCGGTCGATGTGGCGCGCTACCTCGTCGAGTTCTACAACCTCGCGCGTTCGGTCAAGAAGGCCGCCGAGAGCGGCAGCTCGGGGGGCAATCTCTCGTCGTTCGAGCAACTGGTCGAACTTGGCCGCGCCAACCGCCAGTTCGACGCCAACGACCAGCACATCGTCAATATCGTCGACTGGCTCTGGCAGTACGCCTTCGACCAGCGCGCCAGCGACATCCACATCGAGCCGCGGCGCGACCTCGGTATCGTTCGTTTCCGCATCGACGGCGTGCTGCATCAGGTGTACCAGATTCCGATGAGCGTGATGAACGCGATGACCAGCCGGATCAAGATTCTCGGCCGCATGGACGTCGTCGAGAAGCGGCGGCCACAGGATGGCCGCTTGAAGACGCGCACCTCGGGCGGGCAGGAGGTCGAACTGCGCCTGTCGACGCTGCCGACCGCCTTCGGCGAAAAACTGGTGATGCGCATCTTCGACCCCGAAGTGCTGGTCCGCAATTTCTCCGAGCTTGGTTTCTCCGACGACGACCAGGCGCGCTGGAAGTTGATGTCCGAGCGTCCGAACGGCATCATTCTGGTCACTGGCCCGACCGGATCGGGCAAGACGACGACGCTCTATTCGACGCTCAAGCAGCTCGCCACCTCGGAAGTCAATGTGTGCACCATCGAGGACCCGATCGAGATGGTCGAGCCGGCGTTCAACCAGATGCAGGTGCAGCACTCGATCGACCTCGGTTTTGCCGAAGGCGTGCGCGCCCTGATGCGCCAGGATCCGGACATCATCATGGTCGGCGAAATCCGCGACCTGGAAACCGCCGAGATGGCCATCCAGGCGGCGCTCACCGGTCACCTCGTGCTGTCGACCTTGCACACCAACGATGCGCCGTCGGCCGTCACGCGCATGCTCGACTTGGGCGTTCCGCCCTATCTGCTGAGCGCGACCTTGCTCGGCATCATGGCGCAGCGCCTGGTGCGCATCCTCTGTCCGCACTGCAAGCAGGCGCACCCGGCCAGCCGGGACGAGGAGGCGATCTGGGACAAGCTGGTGACGCCGTGGAAAGCCGCCCGGCCAACACACTTCCACCGTCCGGTCGGCTGCCTCGAATGCCGCATGACCGGCTATATGGGCCGCGTCGGTGTGTACGAAATCCTGCTCCTCTCTCCCGACATGAAGCAGGCGATCAGCGGCGAAGCCGGCCTTGTGGGCATTCGCGACCTCGCTTTCCGCGAGGGGATGAAGCCCCTGCGTATCTCGGGGGCGATGAAGGTGGCGGCGGGACTGACGACGCTCGAAGAGGTCGTCAAGGTCGCGCCGCCGGCCGAGCGCGCCTGAGCCGACTGTGCCGGGCAGTACCCAGTGGGCGCCGTTGTTGCGTATAATATGCAAATGGGAAGTTTTGGTGCGCGGGTCAATCTGGGGATGGGCGGGGCATGAATCGGATTCGAATCAAGGACGATGAAATCGAGATCGGCCAGCCCTTGCCTTGGGCTGTCTTTGATCCGCAGGGCAATCGTGTTGCCGCCGCCGGCGATGTCATTCAAAGCAAGGAACACCGCCAGCTACTGTTTTCCATCGCTGCTTGCCGCGAGCAGGAACTGGCGTCGGTTGAACCCGAGGAAGCCGACGAAGCGGAGGATCCGGGTGGCGAGGTTCCGAAAGATACCTATCCCTTCGACGCGATGAAACTGAAGATCGGCGATCGCCTGCAGATCCAGCTGCCGTCGCGGCTTTCGACGGACCGGGTGGTGGTGCGCCTGATCGGCTATATCAACAACCTGAGCTTGCTGATCATGCCGCCACGCGATGCCAAAGGGTTTCGTTTGCAACTCGTGGAAAACGAGAAGCTGGTGGTACGCGTTTTCACCAGTCAGAATGCGTTCGGTTTTTCGGTGACGATCGTCAAGATCGTCAAATTTCCATTCGAGTACCTGCACCTTTCCTTTCCCGCTGAAGTGAACGGCATGGTCATCCGCAAGGCGCCGCGCATCAAGACCAAAATCATCTGCGCCGTCACCGCCATGCAGAGCGACGACGAGAGTCTGGCCGGGATGCTGGTCAATTTGAGTGCCCACGGCGCTCTGCTCGATTCACGCCGTGCCATCGGGAAAAAGGGCGATACGATCAAGCTGGCCTTCCGCGTGACGCTGCATGCGATCGACGCGCTCCTCAACATCACCGCCGTCGTGCGCGCCCAGTTCACCGATGACGCACCCGCCGATGGCCGCAACAATTTCGTCCATCACGGACTCGAGTTCGTCGATTTGCAGTCCAACGACACGCTGATCCTGCAAAGCATGATCTACCAGCAGATGATCGAGCAGCCGCACAGCGTGATGTAGGCGCCGTTTCGCCCGGCTGTCTGCCAGCAGGTGAAACCGGATTTTCCGGCACCACCCGTTTCATCCTGCTCGCCATTCGCGCTGCTTGGCGTCCGCTAAAAAGATTTCTGTCAAAAGCCGCGATTTCAACACGCATGGTGTATGCTCTTGCCCTATTTTTTTGAACCATGACTTTGATTGGGGTTTGAGTGAAACTTTATCGATATGGCCTTCCGCTGCATGCAGCCCTGTTCTCTTTTTTTCTCGGCGGATGCGCTGCCCCCTTGCTGGTTTACGTTGCGCCAGAACTGGTCAACGGTGCCGTAGCACAGAATTCATCGGCGTCCGATGCTCCCCAGACCCAAACCCCGCCCCCGCCGGAAAAAGTCGATCCCGGCTCCTACGGCAAGATGAATTGCGAGACATTGAAGTTTGTGCAACAGGGCGAGCGTACTGCGCTGAAATCGGCTCAAATCGAAAGTGCCGCCTCGGCAATCCGTTGCGACCTCGCCGCACCCAGGGTTGATCCCAGCGCTTATGGCAAGATGAACTGCAAGGCGTTGAAGTCGCAGTATCCGAAAATACAGGCGAAGATCAAGGCAGATGCGCCCGCGGACAAGCTGAACATGGCTGCCGCAGTGAAGCTGACACAAATCGAAAGTGCTGCGGCGAGCAAAAGTTGTGCGCTGTAAGCAGTAGTTCAAACCAGATTTTCCGGCACCACCCAGCGGTCGAATTCTTCGGCCGTGATTTCGCCTGAAGCGATCGCCGCTGCGCGTAGCGTGCTGCCTTCGGCGTGCGCCCGTTTGGCGATTCGTGCGGCGCGGTCGTAGCCGATCCGTGGCGTCAGCGCGGTGACCAGCATCAGGCTGCGCTGCAGCAGTTCGTCGATGCGTTCGCCGTTGGCCTGCAGATCGCGCAGGCAGTGGGTTTCGAAGCTGCGCATGGCGTCGGCAAGCAGGCGGGCGCTGTGCAGGAAATTGCGTGCGATCAGCGGCTTCATCACGTTCAGCTCGAAGTTGCCCGCTGCGCCGCCGATCGTGAGCGCCACGTCGTTGCCGAATACCTGCGTGCAGACCATCAGCAGCGCTTCGCATTGCGTCGGGTTCACCTTGCCGGGCATGATCGAGCTGCCCGGTTCGTTTTCCGGCAGTTGCAGTTCGCCGATGCCGCAACGTGGGCCGCTGCCGAGCCAGCGGATGTCGTTGGCGATCTTGCTGAGTGCCGCGGCCAGTGTCTTCAGCGCGCCGTGCGCCATGAGCAGCGGTTCGTGTCCGGCGAGTGCGGCAAAGTAATTGGCTGCCGGGATAAAAGGCAGACCGCTGTGGCGAGCCAGTTCGGCAATGGCGCGACGCGCGAACTCGGGGTGCGCGTTCAGCCCGGTGCCTACCGCCGTGCCGCCCAGCGCTAGCGCGTGCAGTGCCGGCAGCGTCATGGCGAGGCCGGCCCGTGCGATGCGCAGCTGCTCGACGTAGCCGGAAAACTCCTGGCCGAGCGTCAGCGGCGTCGCGTCCTGCAGGTGCGTGCGACCGACCTTGATGATTCTGGCGAAGGCCTCGCATTTCTTCTGCAGCGTTGCGGCCAGCGTGTCGAGCGCCGGCAGCAGCGAGCGTTCGATCAAGCGCACGGCGGCGACGTGCATGGCGCTCGGAAAGACGTCGTTCGACGATTGCCCGCAATTGACATGGTCGTTGGCATGCACCCGCCGGCCTTCGCCGCGTGGGCCGCCGAGCAGTTCCGAGGCGCGGTTGGCGAGTACCTCGTTGACGTTCATATTGCTTTGCGTGCCGGATCCGGTCTGCCAGACCGAGAGCGGAAATTCGTCCGGCCACTGCCCGGCCAGCACTTCGTCGGCCGCCTGCATGATGGCCCGGGCGAGCGGTTTGGCGATTTCGTCGAGTTCGCCATTGGCGCAGGCCGCGGCGCGCTTGATCAGCACCAGCGCTTCGATGATTTCACGCGGCATGCGCTCGTCGCCGATCGCAAAATGCTCAAGCGAGCGCTGCGTCTGCGCACCCCAGAGATGTCCCGTCGGAACATCGATCAGGCCGAAGCTGTCGCGTTCCAGGCGGTGCCCGCTGCCGGCCTGCGCTGTATCGGTCCCGTTCATAGCTGGTACTCCTTTGCCGTATTTGTGCGCTGCGTGCGCTTCAAGTAATCAGGCAGCATGCCCTGGTTTTGGTTCAAGCATCGTGCCAGAGGGGCCAGGGGTTGCCGATCTACGGGGACCTTTCCAGTGAAGCCGAGCGCTCGATCGGCGCAACAGCCGCTCGGCGCCGTGGATAGCAAAGATCGGAGCGCGCATGAGCGGCGTCGGCCGTTTCGGTGAGCGGGGAGGCCGGTTCTCCCGCGCCGCATGGCGTTTTTCCGGAAAGCCTTAACGCCGGATCCAGCGGCGGTCTTTCTCCGCTCGCGGTTTTTCCCGTCGATTGACCTTGGCTCTATCCTTCAGCGTGCGATCGTGCCGCACCCGCAGCGCGGCCCCGATGTTCAGGAAAATCAGGAGCGCAACGAAGGTACAGAAAATGAACGGGTTATCAACGATATTCTGAATCATCAGACAGTGCGGGGCGCTCGCTGCTTTGACGAACGCTCACTGTACTACTTTCGTCATGCTTCCGGCTCGCCTCCTGATTTCTTTCGTTTGTCTCGAGTTGTGGCCCGAGTTTTCGGCAACGTCCCGCCGGCCGATCAGTGGCTACCCCTCTGCTATACTGCGCGCTCGAAAAATTCTGGCCGCTGCCTTCTCCCATCATGAAATACCGGATTGTTCCCGTGACGCCGTTTGCGCAAAACTGCAGCCTGTTGTGGTGTGAAGAAACCGGCCGTGCCGCGGTGGTCGACCCCGGCGGCGATGTCGAGCGCATTTTGTGTGCCGTCGAGGAATGCGGGATTGTGCTCGAGAAAATTCTGGTGACGCACGGCCATATCGACCATGCCGGTGCCGTCGCCGAGCTGGCCGAACGCCTGTCCCTGCCGATCGAAGGTCCGCAGATCGAGGATCAGTTCTGGATCGACGGCATGCCCGAGCAGAGCAAGATGTTCGGCTTCCCTGATGTACGCGCTTTCACGCCGGACCGCTGGCTGGCGCAGGGCGATCGCGTGCAGTTCGGCAATGTCGTGATGGACGTGCTGCACTGTCCCGGGCATACGCCGGGACATGTGGTGTTTTTTCATGCGTTGAGCCGTCTGGCGATCGTCGGTGACGTGCTGTTCCAAGGCTCGGTCGGCCGCACCGATTTTCCGAAAGGGGATTTCGATACGCTGATTTCCTCGATTCGCAACCGGCTGTGGCCGCTCGGCGATGACGTGTCTTTCATCCCTGGTCATGGCCCGATGTCGACCTTCGGCAACGAGCGGCGAAACAATCCCTTTTGTGGCGACTGATACGGCAGCTTATTAGCCGTTGATGCTGGCGAGCAGGGTGGCGAAATCGTCGGCCGGTATCGGCTGGCTGAAGTGGTAGCCCTGGATTT